>NZ_KV821090.1:0-169403 GCF_001815595.1 Staphylococcus sp. HMSC070D05
TTAAGTTCCCATTTTAAGGGTTCAGTGCCTTTACTGTCTCAGACGTTTTTTGTTTTCCCATATTTATTTTAAAAATCTCTTGAATTTAGTACTCATAAACCATTTAAATTAGTATAATGTGCGATATAAGATATTGATTGGTTCATTGAGGCTTAGTTAATAAATGATCATAAATAGTATATTGTTTTGCTTGTTGATATGTCTTTTTAGTAATTATCCCTTCCACTAGCATTCGTTTTAATACATAATGCTGACGGTCAATACTAATTTTAACTTCGTTATAAGCCTTCAAATCACCATTATTTTCATACGGTGTATACGTATAAGGGCTCTGCAATAACCCAACAAGATAAGCGGATTGTGCAACATTTAACTTGGAGGGGGGAACGTTAAATAAACTATAGGAAGCAGACGCAATTCCAGTTATATTTGCACCATTATAATCGCGTCCAAACGGTACAATATTTAGATATGTATAAATAATTTCATTTTTAGATAATATTTTTTCAAGCCGCATCGCTAATATAATTTCATTTGCCTTACGACTGTATGTTTTTTCATTTGTTAAGACTTGATTCTTTATTAATTGTTGTGTAATTGTACTTCCTCCAGAACGAGAATTTAGACTTAAAACATCTTGTATCATTGCTCTTATTAACGCTTTTGGTAAAATTCCATCATGTTTAAAAAATAATGTGTCTTCAGAAGATATTAATGCTTTAATTACATTTGAACTTACATGTTTTGGACCTACGATGAGAGAGTTCTGAGAATGATCATATTCAGTTAAAATATTTTTATCATGATTCAACATCTCATCACCTGAAAAGTGTAATACACGGTGTTTTAATTCAGTATCACTTATATTTGAAGCTTCTTGAGTGAGATGATGAAAATATGTGGCAGTACCAAGAACAATAAGTATAGAACCTAAGACTATAATACTCAAAAGGCCTACCATAATATGTTTTATAAATTTATAATTTTTTTCAAACGTTTTAAATTGAACATCTTTAAATAATAATTTCATGGTAGCCCTCCTAAAATTTAAATACAGTATATCATATCTAGTATATTTGACTTTTAGAAGAGGTTTTTTTATAATTATTATCAATTCAATATGTATTGAATAAGAGGAGAAGTAATATATAAATTAACTTAACAGAGAGTTAGTGGATGCTGTGAACTAACATGTGTTTATATATGAATACACCTCATACCTATTTATTCAACGTTTATTAATGAGCGTATCATTAATAGAGTAAACAATTCTACTTGAATTGTTAAGTATGGTGGTAACGTGCATAAGCGCCCTTACATTGTTGTGAGGGCGCTTTTTTATTTAATAAAAAAATAAATTTTATAGGAGGATATAACTATGTCAAATGAATTACTAGAAGAATTACAATGGAGAGGTTTAATTTATCAACAAACTGATGAACAAGGTATTGAAGATTTATTAAATAAAGAGCAAGTAACGTTGTATTGTGGTGCAGATCCAACTGCTGATAGTTTACATATTGGTCATCTTTTACCATTTATGACATTACGTCGATTCCAAGAACATGGTCATCGTCCAATAGTACTGATTGGTGGAGGCACTGGTATGATTGGAGACCCATCTGGTAAATCTGAAGAACGTGTATTACAAACTGAAGATCAAGTAGCAAAAAATGTTGAAGGCTTAAGCGCTCAAATGCATAAATTATTTGAATTTGGTACAGATAAAGGAGCCGTACTCGTTAATAATAAAGACTGGTTAAGTCAAATTTCACTAATAAGTTTCCTACGTGATTATGGTAAACATGTAGGTGTCAATTATATGCTAGGTAAAGACTCAATTCAATCACGATTAGAAAATGGAATTTCATATACAGAATTTACGTATACTATTTTACAAGCAATTGACTTTGGTCACTTAAATCGTGAACTTAATTGTAAAATTCAAGTTGGTGGTTCTGATCAATGGGGTAATATTACAAGTGGTATTGAGTTAATGCGACGTATGTATGGTCAAACAGAAGTTTATGGTTTAACTATTCCATTAGTGACAAAGTCTGATGGTAAAAAGTTTGGGAAATCAGAATCTGGAGCTGTTTGGTTAGATGCTGAAAAAACAACACCATATGAATTTTATCAATTCTGGATTAATCAATCTGATGAAGATGTTATTAAATTCTTAAAATACTTTACATTCTTAGGTAAAGAAGATATTAATCGCCTTGAACAATCTAGAGATGAAGCACCACATTTACGAGAAGCTCAAAAAGCACTTGCTGAAAATGTAACAGAATTTATTCATGGTAAAGAAGCACTTGATGATGCAATTAGAATTTCAGAGGCATTATTTAAAGGTGATTTAAAATCTTTATCAAGTAAAGATATCAAAGTAGGGTTTAAAGAAGTACCTCAAGTTGAAGTTTCTAAAGCAACAACTAATCTTATTGATGTTTTAATTGAATCTGGAATTGCTTCCTCAAAACGACAAGCAAGAGAAGATGTAAACAACGGAGCAATTTATATTAATGGTGAAAGAAAACAGTCTGTTGATTACAACTTAACTGATGAAGATAAATTTGATAACGAATTTACAATTATTCGCCGTGGTAAGAAAAAATACTTCATGGTAAATTATAAATAATCTTATCTGAGAAGAATGTATTGAAAACGAGGTTAATCCATTATTTTGGATTAACCTCGTTATTTATTATCGAATAAATTGACTATTATTATCTTCAGAACTATATGATTGAGAAGATATTGATTTTTGATTTTTAAGAGTAACTGATACGTCTTGAGTTTTACCATCACGTATAACAGTCAGCTTCACGGTTTCACCGGGTTTTTTATTTTGATATAAGTACGTTCTTAAATCTGTATCATCATCTACTTTTTTACTATCCACTTTAGTAATAATATCACCAACTTTTAATTCACTAGAGTGGCTAACTTTTGCAACATACACGCCAGTATCACGATCAGTTTTCAATTCTTTTTTATAAGACTCTGGAATATCACTTAAATTAAGTAACCCTATTCCAATTGAAGGACGTTCTACTTTACCATGTTTAACAAGTTGTTCAATTGTAACTCTTACTTCATTACTTGGGATTGCAAAACCAATACCTTCAACTTGGTCAGCAGCAATTTTCATTGAATTAATACCTACTAAATTACCATTAACATCTACTAATGCACCACCAGAGTTACCAGGATTAATTGCTGCATCTGTTTGTATCACATTTACTTTAGTTCCACCAGAAGTGGTATTAGATTCAATTGTACGTTCATTTTCAGAAATAATACCTGATGTTACTGAGTTAGCAAATTCTAAGCCAAGTGGGTTACCCATTGCGAAAACACTATCGCCAGTTTGAACTTTAGAAGAATTTGCAAATTTCATTGCTTTAATGCCTTTTTGAGAATCAATTTTTAAAACTGCAATATCTGAAACTGCATCTGTACCTACAAGCTTTGCTTCTACTTGTTTACCGTTATGTAATTGTACTTTAATTTGTGATGCACCATCAATAACGTGATTATTAGTGACAATATAAGCAGAATTGTTGTTAATTTGATAAATAACACCAGAACCGACACCGGCTTCTTGAGCTTTAGTTGATTTACCTTGTAATAAATCGTCAAAACTTGTTGCCTTTTGCATATTGATGACACCTACAATAGCAGGAGAGACATCTTTGATCATGGCATTAACCGATTTATATTTATCACTTTTACCGTCTAACACATTGCCACCTTTATCATTCGTAGCTTGTTGGACTTGAGATCCACCACTATTTGAATCATCTCCATTCATAAGTCGATTAACTCCTAAAACAATTAATGCCCCTATGATACCAGCGATTAGAGCAATAATAATAATTCTAAACCATGGAAACTTCGGTTTAGGTGGACGTGAATGCTGATAATCACTGGATTGAAAATATTGATTATATTCTGTCATATTAAACCTCCGTATATATAATAACCATTATCTCAATTATGAAGAAAATATTTAAATATTTCTAGTAAATAGCTATCAGACTTAAGATGTATCTTTTAAAATCTTGTTCACGTGATAAGTTAATGATAAAATCGACTAAGTGTAGAAACTTAGAAGTAGGTGACAAAATGTATAAATTTATTAGTAAATTTTTAGAATTAATAATTGTAAAAATGGCACGCTCATTACATATTGTAGGTAAAGAGAACATTCCTAAAGATAGTAAATATGTTGTGACTTGTACCCATGAAAGTTATAATGAAGTGATTTTATTAGGATTAGCTTTAATTCCAAATGAAATTCATTATATGGCTAAAAAAGAATTATTTAGTAATAAATGGGGTGGCAAATTTTTAAGATCTTTAAATGCTTTTCCAGTAGATCGAGAAAATCCGGGACCTAGTACGTTAAAACAACCTGTAAAATTATTGAAAGATTATAAAACAGTAGGTATCTTCCCAACTGGTCATAGAACTTCAGTTGAAGGCGCGCCTTTAAAACGTGGAGCTGCAACGATTGCTATGCTAGGTAAAGCACCAATCTTACCAGCTGCTTATGTTGGACCAACGAAGCTACATGGTTTAGTCACTGGTCAAGCGATGATTAAATTTGGTAAACCTATTTATCAGTCTGACATACCTAATGATTTAAAGCGTAACGAAAAAATTGATTTTCTAACTAAAGAAATAGAAAGACGTACAGCACAGTTACAACATGAACTTTATATTATTCAAGAACGTCTTTAATAGATATTGATAGCGTTATTCATCAGAAGATTTTCTAAATAGAGAATCTTCTTTTTTTTATAAGTAATAATAATTAATTGGTAAATGAATGATAGAAGTACAATGAGTAAAAGTGACAAGTTTTTAAGAAATCTATTTTTCATTAGTAGCATATCTTACCAGATTTATTGAGTTTTTTATTATAGTTACAACAATTATGGTTATCTAACGTAGTGTTCTTGTTATTTTGACTTTAATCATTTTTATTTAATCAATGCAGAAAGATTATTTAGTAAAAAAATAGTTTTGAAATAAAATATCAGTTAATTATCTCAACCAATAATAAAAATCATTTATATTATCTTATTAAATATATACGTTTTAATCTTTATTGGTTAAAGCGTATCATTTTTATTTTGTCATCACATTGTCTATTTATATAATATGAACATATAGCGTAACCGCTTACAAATGTGATAAATTATATATTAGACTAAATACATAAAAAATATAATTTTTAATAAATAAAGGAGGATAAAAGATGTTTAAATTCTTTCAAAATCTCGGAAGATCGTTAATGCTCCCTGTAGCTGTTTTACCAGCAGGAGCGATCATAACTGGGATAGGCAACTTACTAAACGCACTTCATATTCTTCCTACAGTAGCCATGTTCTTTTCAATTGTAGGAACAGCTATTTTAGAACAATTAGGACTAATTTTTGCTATCGGTGTAGCTATTGGTATGGCTAAAAAGAACGATGGTGCGGTTGCTTTGGCAGGTGCGTTAGGATATGCTATGGTAACGAAAGTATTAAATCCAGAAAATGTGGCTAAGTTATTTAATATAAAAGAAAAAGCAGTTAACTTAGGGTTTACAAAAATGGATAATTCTAATGTATTTCTTGGTATTATTATCGGGTTAATTGCAGCATATTCTTTTAATAAATTTAGTGAAGTTGAATTACCTATGGCCTTATCATTTTTTAGTGGTAAACGATTAGTACCTATTATGACTGTATTTTTTAGTACCATATTAGCAGTAATACTATTATTTATTTGGCCTATGGTCTTTTCAGGCATTGTTGCATTTGGAGAATGGTTAGTAGATTTTGGTTCATTCGGTGCATTTTTATATGGTGTCTTTAATCGACTACTTATTCCTACTGGTTTACATCATGCATTGAATGCAGTATTTTGGTTCGATACAGCAGGAATTAATGATATCGGTAAATTCCAAACAGGTGTAGATGCAGTAAAAGGTATAACAGGACGTTATCAAGCAGGTTTCTTCCCAATTATGATGTTTGGTATACCAGCAGCAGCACTTGCAATGTATCACAGTGCTGAGACAAAGCAACAAAAGCAAGTATGGGGATGGTTTTTAGCAAGTGCTATTTCAGCATTTGTAGTAGGAGTTACAGAGCCAATTGAATTTGCATTTATGTTTGTTGCACCTGTACTTTTTATAATACATGCCTTATTAACAGGGCTTTCATTATTTGTTGCATCTCTATTTCATTGGACTGCAGGATTCTCATTTAGTGCAGGATTAATTGATTATGCTTTATCACTCATTAATCCAGTCGCAAATCATCCTTTAATGCTATTAGTTCAAGGTATTGTATTCTTTATTTTATATTATGTTATTTTTAGAGTTATGATTAAAGTATTGAATTTAAATACAATAGGACGTGGTGATAACTTACTTGCTGATCCAGTAGTAGAAGAAACGACGACTACAGATAAATCAAAAAGTGGAAAATATCATCAACTAGCTACACAAATATTAGAAGGTTTAGGTGGAAAATCTAATATTGATAGTTTAACAAACTGTGCTACACGACTTCGTTTAGAACTAAAAGATAATACGATTATTGATGAACAAAAAATTAGAAATGCTGGAGCTGTTGGGGTGACGAAAAATGGGCATCATTCAACACAGGTAATTATTGGTACACATGTTCAACAAGTAGCAGATGAAATTGAAAAACAGATGAAATAATTCAATAGAAACAATAAAAGCGACATTATATGTCCGAATCATTTGTTACACTATAGTCCTATTGATAAATATTGTTTATATAAAAGAGCTAATGCTAGATTTTAAGCATTGGCTCTTATTTTTATTACATTGACTTTATATAAATGTTCGTTATGATTATAAGTATCAGAATAGTCGAAAAATGGAGAGATGTCGATGAAATCAATTTTATTTGATGTAGATGGTGTGTTTTTAAGTGAAGAACGTTGCTTTGATGTATCCGCCTTAACAGTTGAAGAACTATTAAAGAGTGATGATTTTTTAGGTTTAGATAGTGCTCAACATTTTAATCATATGAATGATGAATTAATTGAAGATATAAGAACACGAGTATTTTTAAACGATCAAATTTTAAATCAATTAAAATCTTTAGGGCTTAATTCTAACTGGGATATGTTATTTGTTGTATTTAGTATTCATTTCATCCATCTCTTGAAACAGTTGGATTCAGAAACAATTAGACAAGTAACTCATGTTGAAACGTTTTCAGTTGAGATCCTACGTGACTTACAATCTTATAATTATCAATTTAAAGTTAATTATGCAGTACCGTTAGAATTTATTCAAAATAGTCAAAGTGGTAAAGAGAATATTTATCTTGAATTAGAAGATTACGCAAAAGATCAATTAAATATTGAAAATGCTAAATTATTTAATTTAAAAAGTCCGCTTTGGAATTTAGCTAGAGCAGTATATCAAGAATGGTATTTAGGGACAACTTTATATGAAAAAGTAGAAAAACTTACTCCTTTGTCTATTCCTAAGTCTGGTTTTATTTATGAAGAAATGATCTTACGTCCTGTGGAAGAAATTAAAACATTATTAAATGATATAAAACAAGCAGGTTTTAACATTGCCATTGCAACTGGTAGACCAAGAACAGAAACTATTGTTCCATTTGAATCCTTTGGTCTTAAATCTTTTTTTAATGAAAAGCATATTGTCACAGCGAGTGAAGTATTGAAAGCTGAGTCAATATTTCCAAAAGAAGGGCCACTAGGTAAACCTAATCCATTTAGTTATATTGCAACTCTTTATGGAAACAATAAGGAAGATTATTTGCACTATATTCAAAATCAAAAACATATTGTTAATAAGGATGATGTATTTATTGTTGGTGATTCATTAGCGGATTTATTATGTGCTAAAAAGATTGGGGCAACATTTATAGGTACTTTAACTGGTTTAAGTGGGGAAGCAGCAAAAGAAGCGCTAGAGCAACATGGTGCTGACTATATTGTTAATCATATTTGTGACATTAGACATATTCTACTTAATAAATAATAAAAAGAAAGGAACGCCGAATATTATCATCGTTCCTTTCTTATTTTTTATATTGATAAAGTAGTACCGTAGATTTTATCAAAATCACCAATTTCATATAATTCTTTAATAACTTGTTGAGTAATAGGTTGATCTATTGACAAAATCATCATTGCTTGTCCGCCTTCAGAACTTCTTCCTAAAGACATTGAAGCTATATTGATATCATGTTTACCGAGTAGTTGACCTGTTAAACCTACCATTCCTGGTAAGTCTTTATGATAAGAAATAAATTGATAAGCATTAGGTTTAAAATCTACTGAATAATCATTAATTCTTACAATACGTGCACCAAATCCGTCTATGACAGTTGCACCAATTTTTACTTCTTCATGTTCACTTATCACATTAATTTGAATATAGTTGCTGAATGTCCCCTGTGAAGCACGATTTTCAATATGATGAGTGATACCTTGTTCGTTTAATAATGCAATTGCATTAATTAAGTTCACGCGTTCACCTAAATTTTGTTTTAAAATTGACGTGACGATTGATCGAGTAATTAAATCAGCTTCTTTTTTAGCATTTTCTCCGTTAAAAGTCACTTTAATCTCTCTAGGCGCATCATCTAATAATTGTATAGCCAATTCACCTGAAAGCTGGCTAATACGAAGCCATTGTTGTGTCTTCTCATCAATATGGTTTAAGTTTAACTTAGGTGCATTGACTGCGTTTGTAACATGACCATTTTCTAAAATATCAACAATTTCTTTAGCAACTGATACAGCTACTTTTTCTTGTGCTTCGATCGTAGATGCACCTAAATGAGGAGTTACAATAATATTTTTATGATCGAGAAGTGGTGAATCTAGGGGAGGTTCATTTTCAAATACGTCTAATGCTGCTCTAGCAATTTGATGTTGATTTAAGGCATTAAGCAAGTCGTTTTCATTAATAATTCCGCCTCTAGCTACGTTAATGATTTGTAATGTTGGTTTAGCTTGATTAAAAAAATGAGCATCGATAATTCCTTTTGTTTTAGATGTTAACGGTGTGTGAACGGTAACAAAATCTGAACGTTGAGCAATTTCATCAATTGTTGCTAGTTCAATACCAAGTTGCTCTGCTTTTTCTTTAGTCAAAAAGGGGTCATAAGCTAAAACAGTCATACCAAAACTTTTTAATCTTTCTGCTACACCTAAACCAATACGTCCTGCTCCAATGACACCTAATACTTTTTGATATAATTCAACTCCTTTAAATGCTTTACGATTCCATTCTTTATTCTTTAGTGATGTGTAAGCTTGTGGAATATTTCGTGCCATTGCTAAAATCATAGCAACTGAGTGCTCAGTAGCAGAAATCGTATTTCCATCGGGAGCATTTACAACGAGTATACCGTTTAGAGTTGCTGATTTTATATCAATATTATCCACGCCTACACCGGCTCTAGCGATAACTTTTAAGTTTGAAGCATGGTTAATAATAGATTCTGTGACTTGAGTTTGACTACGTACGATTAACCCTTGATAGTTAGGAATAATATCGACAAGTTCTTCTTCAGTTAAACCTGACTTAAAATCAACTTTAAAATCAGGATGATTGATTAAACTTTGTAAACCTTCTTCTGAAATTGGATCTGAAACTAAAATATTATGCGTCATGTTGAATTACCTCCGTAAATTTTAGCGTAGCTTTACCAATATAATTGACTTTACGATAATCTGTAAGAATTATTTCTAAAGCTGAAACAACAGATAAAATATCAAAAGGTGACACTTTTCCCATGTGACCAATTCTCAAAATTGTTCCTTTTAGTTTGCCTTGACCACCAGCAATAGTAATATTAAATCTTGATTTTAGTGTTGCTTTAATATACGTTAATTCGTCTTTATCGTGAGGGATAAAAGAAGTAACAGTAGGAGAGGCATATGAATCTTTAGTAACTAATAATTTTAAATCTAATGCTTTTAAACTTTCTCTTAAACCATCTCTAATCAAATAATGTCTGTGAATGGTATTGTTAAATCCTTCTTTTTTAATAAGTGCAGCATAAGCGTTAACTGCTCTAAATAATCCAACATTTGGTGTGAATGGAGTAGAATTTTGTTCAATAGAATCAAAGTACTTATTTAAATTTAAATAAAAACGTGGTGTTTTAACTGCTTTAAATCGCTCTTGTGCACGATGATTATAAGCAACAAAAGATAGACCAGGCGGTAACATTAAAGCTTTCTGGCTACCTGACACAAGTACATCAATATTGTCTCTTTCTAAATCGACATCAACGGCACCAATACAACTTACGCCATCGACAACGAAGTAAATGTCTTGATTGAATCCTTTAATCACTTTTCCTAATTCGCGTATAGGATGAAGTACAGCAGTAGAAGTCTCGCAAAATTGAGTGAATACAGCAGTAATATCATGATTAAGTGAATGTAAATATGTTTCAAATGCTTCAATGTCGACAGCTTTTCCCCATTCTACATCATAAACATGTACATTCTTATAATATGTTTCAGCAATTTGTTTAAAACGATTGCCAAATGCGCCTGATACAATGACTATAAAATGATCCTCAGGATTGACTATATTTACCATACTAGCTTCTAAGACGCTAGTACCGCTTGAAGTAAGAATCATTACTTTATTTTTAGTTCCAAACATAGGTTTTAAATGATTAAATGCTTCTTCTGCGACAGCTTCAAAATCTGAAGAACGATGACCTACCATTGATAAATTGAGTGCATGTGTGATTTCATCAGGTACAGGGGTTGGTCCAGGTGTTAATAATAAAGGTTCATAATAATACATCGTAAATCTTCCTCCTGATATAAGATTTTTTAATTTTACCAAATATTCTGAAAATTTAAAAGTCTAAAATAAAAAGCGGCAGTTAAATCGACCGCTTTTAGTTCTAATCTTGAATGGTTGCTTGAATTTCTATTTCAACATTGTTCCGAATTGAGTTAGATATCATACAATGATGATCAGCAATATCTAAAAGTTTAGGAAGTCGTTTATTAAGATACGTTTTTTCTTCTTCCGGAAGAGATATTGTTGGATAATGAGTGATTTTTTCCATTTTAAATTTTCCATTTTCAAAAATTGCACTCCCGATTGACTTAATTTCTAAATGAATATGAGTAAATTTAGCTCTTTCAAGTGTAGCAGCTAAAGAGATAATATAACATGAGGAGGCTGCTGCAACTAACATTTCATCGGGATTTGTCCCAGTTCCATTACCACCAAGTGAAGAGGGAATAGAAATTTGTTCAGAAATTACATCGCCTTTAACTTTACCGATTTCTTCACGACCTCCACGCCATGAAGTATGAACTACAAAATCGTGTTTAACCATTATTATTGACCTCCTATATCATTATGGTAATTTAAGTGTAGTTGAACATATAATTAATTTAAAGGATGGTATTTAAAAATGAAAATACAAAAGCCTAATACATCATTTCAAATCGTTGCACACCGTGGATTATCGCAGAAATATCCTGAAAATACGTTGGAAGGTTTTAAAGCAGCTCTTATGCAACATATTGATATGTTAGAAATTGATGTACATTTTACAAAAGATAAACATTTAGTAGTCATTCATGACGATTCCATTGACCGCACATCGAATCAAAAGGGTAAAGTAAAAGATTTTACTTTAGAAGAATTAAAACAATTTGATTTTGGAATTAAACATGGTGAATCTTTTAAAAATACCTGTATTTCTACTTTTAGCGAAGTACTTTCTTTATTTAAAAATTATTCTAAAACATTACTTATTGAAATAAAAAAACCAGAACAGTATCCTGGCATTGAAAAAGCGTTACTTGAGGAACTAGATAAATTTCAAATTCCCTCTCATAGAGTCATTATTCAATCATTTGATGTGGAAAGTGTTAAAAGAATGTCTGAATACACAAAGAAATATGTACTAGGTGTTTTAATAAGTAAAAAGCAATACTGGTACAAACAACCTGATTTTGAAAATATAGCTTCTTTTGCGCAATTTATAAATCCTAACTATAAATTAATAAATAAAAAATTTATCAAACGTGCTCATGAACACCATTTAAAAGTAATACCTTATACAGTAAATAATGGGAAAGATGTGAAGAAACTGATTCATTTAGGAGTAGATGGAATTATCTCAGATATACCCGATGATATATTTAAGTTATAAATAAAAAAACCACCCTAACCAAAATGGGAAGGGTGGTAGAATATTAATCAACTTATCTTGAGTAGTACTCAACGATTAATTGTTCATTAATTTCAGCTGGTAATTCACTACGTTCTGGTAAGCGAACGAAAGTACCTTTTAAGCTGTCAGCATCGAAATCTAAATATTCTGGTACGAAATTGTTGATTTCAACAGATTCTTTAACGATATCTAAGTTTTGTGATTTTTCACGAACTGAGATAACTTGACCAGGTTTTAAAGTGTATGATGGGATATCAACACGTTTACCATCAACTTCAATGTGACCATGACCAACTAATTGACGGGCTTGACGACGTGTACGTGCTAAACCTAATGAGTAAACGACTGCATCTAAACGGCTAGCTAATAAAATCATAAAGTTTTCACCGTGTACACCGTGTTGTTTACCAGCAATATCAAATGTGTTACGGAATTGTCTTTCAGTTATTCCATATAAATAACGTAATTTTTGTTTTTCACGTAATTGTAAACCATATTCTGATAATTTTTTACGTTGGTTTGGACCATGTTGTCCTGGTGCGTAAGGACGTTTTTCTAATTCTTTACCAGTACCACTTAATGAGATACCTAAACGACGAGATTTTTTCCAATTAGAACCTCTGAAACGAGCCATAATAAGACTCCT
The DNA here is from genome assembly GCF_001815595.1 of Staphylococcus sp. HMSC070D05. Classification (NCBI taxonomy): domain Bacteria; kingdom Bacillati; phylum Bacillota; class Bacilli; order Caryophanales; family Staphylococcaceae; genus Staphylococcus; species Staphylococcus sp. HMSC070D05. The sequence goes on from NZ_KV821090.1 coordinate 12,889, forward strand.
CCTTTTTCTTTTTTGTTGGAATGAATAAACAAAAAAGGGTGTTGTATGCTCATTAAGATATATTGTTTTATGTGTCTTCACCTTATAGCTACAGTTACATGACACGTCCACATCGGGAACAACATAGAGCTTAATAATATACAACTGCTATTTTCGTTAATTCACACAAAATCCATTGTACCATTACTTTTTAAAGTGTCAAGGATTCATTTAAAGTTATTATTTTGATAATTGATGTTCTAAGATAGATACGATCTCTTCTAGTCCTTGTTGATCGTCTTTATTAAATCGTTGTGTAATAGGTGCATCAATATCTAATACACCTATTATTTCATTATTAACATGGATTGGAACGACAATTTCAGATTTACTATTAGCATCGCAAGCGATGTGACCAGGAAATGTATTTACATCATCTACAAGTTGTGTTTGGTTATGTGCAACTGCAGTTCCACATACACCTTTTCCTATAGAGATATGCATGCAAGCAGGATGTCCTTGGAAAGGACCTAAAATAAGTTCATTATTTTCAATTAAATAAAATCCTAGCCAATTGATTTGATCTAAGTTGTCATTGAGTAAAGCTGAAGTATTACTTAAAATTGCAATTAGATTTGTTTCATCTTCAATAAGACTTGCAAGTTGTTTACCTAATAAGTTGTAATTTGTTTCTTTAATTGTGGGCATATAAAAACCTCTCTATCAATATTTTGGTTATTAGTATAAATGTAAAAATTTTTTCAATCAATTTTTTGAATTTTATTTTAATGACGAGATAAGATACGTTATAATAATGATAATATAGGAGGAGAATGAGATGGTTTTATACATTATATTAGCAATTATTATTATTATATTGATTGCTGTCGGTATTGTGTTTTATTTACGTTCTAACAAACGTAAAATGGTTGAGCAAGCAGAAGAACGTAAATTAAAAGTTCAACAGTTACCTTTTGAAGATAATTTAGAAAAGTTATCAGCTTTAAATCTTAAAGGTGAAACGAGAACAAAATACGACGCGTTAAAACAAGATACATTAGATCACACTAATAACTATTTAGCACCAGTAGAAGAAAAAATTCATGACGCTGAGCTTCAACTTGATAAATTCCAATTTGCAGGAGCTCAAACTGAAATTGATGATGCTCATGAGTTAATGGATAGATATGAAGCTGGTTACCAGTCACAAGTAGATGAAGTAAATGAAATTCTTTCTCTACATAAAGATAACGAAGCAATCTATGAAAAATGTAAAACAGATTATCGTGAAATGAAAAGAGATGTTTTAGCAAATAGACATCAATTTGGAGAAGCGGCACCCCCTCTTGAAAAACGTATAGAGGCTTTTGAACCAGAACTTGATCAGTATGAAATGCTGAAAGAAGAAGGCAACTATGTACAGGCTCATAATCATATTAATGGATTAAATGAATCTATTAATGAAACGAAAGAATACATGGATGAAATTCCAGATTTAATTAGAGAAACTCAAAAGGAGTTACCAGGACAATTCCAAGATTTAAAATATGGTTGTAGAGATTTAAAAGTAAATGGTTATGACTTGGATCATGTAAAAATTGATGGTACATTACAAAGCTTAAAAACTGAATTAAACTTTGTAGAACCTATGATTAGTCGTCTTGAATTAAAGGAAGCTAATGACAAATTGCAACAAATTAATGATAAACTTGATGAAATGTATGATTTAATTGAGCATGAAGTAAAAGCTAAAAATGAAGTTGAAGAAACAAAAGAAGATATTACAAATGAATTATTCAAAGCGAGAGAAATGAACTATACACTTAGAACAGAAATCGATTATATTCGAGAAAACTATTTCATTAATGAAAGTGATGTTCATAGTATTAGACAACATGAAAATGAAATTCAAAATCTAGTTGTAGTATATGATGATATTCTAAAAGAAATGTCAAAATCTGCTGTGAGATACAGTGAAGTAAAAGATAATTTAGAATACTTAGATGAACATGTAAAAGTGATTAATGAAGAACAAGAAAAATTACAAAATCATCTGATTCAACTTAGAGAAGATGAAGCTGAGGCTGAAGATAATCTATTAAAAATTCAATCGAAAAAAGAAGAGATTTATCGTCGACTTCTTGCTTCGAACTTAACAAGTGTTCCAGAGCGATTTGTTATTATGAAAAATGAAATCGACCATGAAGTAAGAGCGGTCAGCGAACAATTTAACGAACGTCCGCTTCATGTTAAACAACTTAAAGATAAAGTTTCAAAAATTGTAATTCAAATGAATACTTTTGAAGATGAAGCGAATGATATATTAGTCAATGCAGTCTATGCAGAACGATTAATTCAATATGGAAACAGATATCGTAAAGATCATCATACTGTAGATAAAAGCTTAAACGAAGCAGAACGTTTATTTAAAAACAACCGTTATAAACGCTCAATTGAAGTATCAGAGCAAGCACTTGAAAGTGTAGAACCTGGTATAACAAAACATATTGAAAATGAAGTAATTAAAGAATAATACATTTTTATAGTTAGAGAATGACCTAGACATCCACATATTTCTAGGTTATTCTCTTTTATTTTTTAAAAAAAATAGTATAATGCTTGAGTGTCTATCTTTAAGTCGAGAAATCTAAAATATGTTTTAGATATGTTATTGATGAAAGTGAGTGTTCTATATATATGATTTATTTAGACAATGCTGCCACAACTAAACCAAACCAAGCGGTTTTAGATTCATTTCTAAAAGTAAGTGAGAAAGCTTATTATAATGCTAGTAGCCCTCATCAAATGGGTTTACAATCAGAAAAAATATTATTACAGGCTAAGTCGCGTGTAAAAGAGATGTTAAACCTCAATAAAAATACTGATGTCATATTTACAAGTGGTGCCACTGAGTCTAATAATATTGCACTCAAAGGTATTGCATTAAGAAAAAAACAGTTTGCGAATGTAATCATTACCTCAGTCTTAGAACATCCATCAGTATTAGAAGTGATGCGTTATTTAGAAACACAAGGGTTTATATTGAAATATGTGAATGTGACTTCAAATGGTCAAATAGATATTAATCATTTAGAACAATTAATGACGGATAATGTAGGCTTAGTTACATGTATGTATGTCAATAATGTTATGGGACAAATACAACCGATAAAAGAAATTGGATCATTATTAAAACAATATCCTAAGGCACATTTTCACGTAGATGGTGTACAAGCTTTAGGGAAAATTCCGATGCAATTAGAGGATGTAAACAGTATTAGTTTTAGTGGTCATAAATTTAATGGTTTAAAAGGGCAAGGCATATTAATTATCGATAATAAGGAAAAAATTGAACCAACAGTATTTGGCGGTGGCCAAGAATATGGAATTAGAAGTGGCACTGTAAATTTAGCAATGAATGTTTCACTTGTGAAAGCAATGGAAATTGCAATGCAAAATTTAAATGAGCTTAACCTTCGTCTATCACGCTATAATAAAGTAATTAGAGAATGTTTAAGTCAATATAAAGGAGTGTATATTAATTCTCCAGAAAATAGCGCTCCGCATATTTTAAATATCGCTTTTCCAGGAGTAAAAGGAGAAGTGCTTGTTAATGCGTTCTCAAAATTGGATATTATGGTGTCGACTACAAGTGCATGTTCGTCTAAAAGAGAAAAATTAAATGAAGTTTTGTTAGCAATGGGCATTAAGGATAACAGAATAGAGGGAAGCGTTCGCTTATCCATGGGTGAAACGACAACAGAAAAAGATATCGAACAATTTAAAGATAAATTTAAATTAATTTATGCTCAAATAAAGGAGTTGTTGAAATAAATGAAATATGACCATATTTTGGTAAGATATGGAGAACTTACGTTAAAAGGAACAAATAGAAGAAAATTCACAAATGTATTAAAAGAAAACGTTATTCAATCATTACGTTCATTAGAAGGTACACGAGTTAAATATGAGAGAGATCGCATGTTTATCTCGCTTTTTGAGGAAGCGGATGTTAATGAAGTCATGAATCGTTTAACAAAAATATTTGGTATAAAGTCTATCAGTCCAGTATTTAAAACAACACAGAATCTTGAAGATATAAAACAACTTTGTGTCTCTTTAGCTAAAGAGTTTGCAAATGGAGATACTTTTAAAGTTGATGTAAAACGTGTAGATAAATCATTTTCATTAGATACGTATCAACTACAAAGAGAACTAGGTGGCGCTATTTTAAAATCAGTTGATCATTTAAAAGTAGATGTTAAACGTCCAACACATAATATTAAAGTAGAAGTACGTAAAGAAGGCGTATATATCTATACTAAAGTTATCAATGGCGCTGGCGGATTACCTACCGGTACAGGTGGTAAAACACTTCTTCAGTTGTCAGGTGGAATTGATTCACCCGTAGCTGGTATGGAAATTATGAAACGTGGAGTAAAAATAGAAGCTATTCATTTTCACAGTCCACCATTTACAAGTGAAAAAGCGAAAGACAAAGTGATTGAACTGACACGCATATTATCTGAACGTGTAGGACCAATTAAACTACACATTGTTCCTTTCACAGCACTTCAAAAGCAAATCAATAAGTCTGTGCATCCACGATATACTATGACATCTACTAGACGCATGATGTTACGAGTGACAGATATTATCTTAGAACGTATTGGAGCGAATGCTATCGTAAATGGTGAAAATTTAGGTCAAGTAGCTAGCCAAACATTAAAGAGTATGTATGCAATCAATGATGTTACATCTACTCCTATTTTAAGACCACTTGTTTCTTTAGATAAAGAAGACATCATTAAAAAAGCAAAAGAAATAGGAACATTTGAAGTTTCAATACAGCCTTATGAAGATTGCTGTACGATTTTTACGCCTAAGAACCCTGTAACTGAACCAGATTTTGATAAAGTTATTAAATACGAAAGTGTGTTTAACTTTGATGATCTTGTTCAAGAAGCAGCAGACAACGTAGAAACGATAGAGATTAATAAAGATTATAAAACTGAAAAAGATAAACATACTGATGCGCTTATTGATGAATTATTTTAATATGAAAGTATTAAAGTGATTTAATAGGTGGGTGGACGTTATAGAATTAAGTTTTCATATTATTTTCATTATTATTAGTTTTGGTTTCTTGGCAGCATTTATAGATGCCGTTGTGGGTGGCGGTGGTTTAATATCAATTCCTGCACTCTTAGCTATAGGAATGCCGCCATCATTAGCATTAGGTACAAATAAATTAGCAAGTGCGTTTGGTTCATTAACGAGTGCAATCAAATTTTTAAAGTCTGGAAATGTTGATACAAAAATAGTATTTAGACTATTTCCGTTTGTATTTATATTTGCAGTTGGTGGAGCAAGTTTAGCAACTTTCTTACCATCAGAAGTTTTGAAACCACTCGTTATAGTCATATTGACACTTGTTTTAATTTACACCATTTTTAAGAACGATTGGGGTAATGTCAGAACGTTTTCTAAATTTACTATTAGTAAAGCGATTGCCTTTATATCACTCCTGCTTTTAATTGGATTTTATGATGGATTCTTAGGCGGTGGTACTGGATCATTTATGTTATTTGTATTATTAATGTTTGGATTTGATTTTTTAAGTGCAGCTGGAAATGCAAAAGTATTAAACTTTGCTTCAAACGTTGGTGCATTAATATTATTTATTATTCTTGGCCAAGTAAATATAGTATATGGATTAATTATGGCGGCCAGTATGGTGATTGGGTCGTATACTGGTGCACATTTTGCAATCAAAAAAGGTGTAGGATACGTTAAAATTTTATTTATAATTGTCACCATTTTACTTATTTTAAAAAATACCTTGGATTATATCATGCAAATTATTTCAAATTAAAATAGTAGTTAGCGTTTTAAATGATTGAAATAAGTTTAAATACTATCGTATCATTAAACTATAATTTAAATAACTAATGGGAGGTCATACAATATGACAGAGATTACTTTTAAAAATAACCCTATACATTTAGAAGGAACTGAGGTTTCAAAAGGAGATGAGGCTCCTAATTTTAAAGTTTTGGATAATAATTTAAATGAAGTTACATTAGATGATTTTAAAGGACAAAAGAAACTGATTAGTGTCGTTCCTTCTATTGATACTGGTGTATGTGATCAACAAACTCGAAAATTTAATGAAGAGGCTTCTCAAGAAAATGGTGTAGTACTTACAATTTCAGCGGATTTACCTTTCGCTCAAAAAAGATGGTGTGCATCAAATGGTCTAGAAAATGTAATTACGTTAAGTGACCATAAAGATTTATCATTTGGTGAACATTATGGTGTTGTTATGAAAGAAATGAGATTATTAGCTCGTTCTGTTTTCGTATTAGATGAAAACAATCGTGTAGTTTATAAAGAATTAGTTCAAGAAGGTACTGATTTTCCAAATTTTGAGGCTGCTTTAGAAGCATATCGTAATATTTAAGTTACTACTAAACGATTAAATTAAAGATATAATACTAATATTGTCCATATGTATTTTAAAATGAATGATTTCGTTTTAAGACATTTGCATTATGGACATTTTTTTATTGGAAAGGAATTAAATATGGCAGAAGAACAAACTATTATGGAAAGACTATTCCGAACTTTAGATGATAAAGCTAAGTCATTAAATGAAGAAAATGGACAAAGCTTTATAGAAAATTTAGGCTTAGCAATGGAAGATGTATATCGTAATCAACGTACCTTATTAGAACAAGCTACGCTTCAAGATCGTCGAAAAGCATTTCAATTTGCTTACTTAAGCTTATTACAAGAAGAAAATATTCAGGCAAATCATCAAATTACACCAGATTCTATTGGTTTAATTTTAGGTTTTTTAGTACAAAAATTCACAGAAAATAATAAAGAATTACAGATTGTTGATATTGCAAGTGGGGCTGGTCATTTAAGCGCTACAGTGAATGAAGTATTAAAAGATAGCGAAGTTATGCATCACTTAATTGAAGTAGATCCCGTTTTATCGAGAGTGAGTGTGCATCTAGCGAATTTTTTAGAAATACCATTCGATGTGTATCCTCAAGATGCGATTATGCCATTACCATTGGAGGAAGCTGATGTTGTTGTTGGAGATTTTCCTATTGGATATTATCCTTTAGATGAACGTAGTAAAGAAATGAAACTTGGATTTGAAGAAGGTCATAGTTATTCACACTTTTTACTTATCGAACAAGCCGTCTATGCTTTAAAACAAAGTGGCTATGCTTTTTTAGTAGTACCTAGTAATATTTTTGAAGATGAACATGTGAAACAGTTACAAAATTTTATTACTACAGAAACTGAAATGCAAGCATTTTTAAACCTTTCTAAAACATTGTTTAAAAATGAAAATGCACGTAAATCAATTTTAATATTACAAAAGAAAAAAGCAAATGAAACTAAGCCAATAGAAGTGTTATTAGCTAATATTCCGGATTTTAAAAATCCTAATCAATTCCATGGTTTTATTAACGAATTAAATGAATGGATGGACGCAAATCATTCACAAAAATAAACTGTGATATTCTTGAATTACTTCTGTATTAGTGGTTAAATAGATATGGATATTTAATATATAAATTGGAGGACAATGAATCATGTCTAAATTAGTTTTAGCGATTAATGCGGGAAGTTCTTCTTTAAAGTTCCAACTTATCAGAATGCCTGAAGAAGAATTAGTTACAAAGGGCTTAATTGAACGTATTGGTATTAAAGATTCAATATTTACTATTGAAGTAAATGGTGAAAAAGTAAAAAGAGTTAAAGATATTAAAGATCATGAAGAGGCAATTAATATCATGTTAGATAGCTTCAAAAAACATGGTATTATTAATGATATTAATGATATTGCTGGTACAGGGCATCGTGTTGTGCATGGTGGAGAATTATTCCCTAAATCTGCTTTAGTCACTGATGAAGTAGAAGAAAAAATTGAGTCATTAAGTGAATTAGCACCATTACATAATCCAGCAAACTTAATGGGAGTTCGTGCCTTTAGAAAGTTATTACCTAATATTCCACATGTTGTAGTGTTTGATACTTCATTCCATCAAACTATGCCAGAAAGTTCTTATTTGTATAGTTTACCGTATAACTATTACAAAGATTTTGGTATTCGTAAATACGGTTTCCATGGTACAAGCCATAAATATGTATCACGACGTGCGGCTGACATTTTAGAAAAACCTATTGAAGAATTACGTATTATTTCTTGTCATATTGGTAATGGTGCGTCAATTGCTGCAATTGATGGTGGGAAATCTATCGATACATCAATGGGCTTCACTCCATTAGCAGGTGTAACAATGGGTACACGTTCAGGAGATATTGACCCAGCTTTAATTCCATTTATTATGGAAAAAACAGGTAAAACTGCTGATGAAGTTTTAACAGTTTTAAACAAAGAATCTGGATTATTAGGTATCTCTGGTACTTCAAGTGATTTACGTGATTTATTAGGTGAAGCTGCAAATGGCGATGAACGAGCTGAACTTGCTTTAGATATTTTTGCTTCTAGAATTCACAAATACATTGGTTCTTATGCTGCAAGAATGCATGGTGTTGATGTTATTGTCTTCACAGCAGGTGTCGGTGAAAATTCATCACCAATACGTGCTAAAATTTTAGAAGGCTTAGAGTTTATGGGTGTTTATTGGGATCCTAAGAAAAATGAATCTACTCATGGTGAAGAAGCTTTCATAAATTACCCACACTCTCCAGTTAAAGTAATTGTTGTTCCAACTAATGAAGAAGTCATGATTGCAAGAGACACAGTAAAATTCGGTGAACTATAAGATATATATATAAAACGATGAGATTAAATTTATCTCATCGTTTTTTAGAACATAACAAGGGAATAGGATAAGATTCATGTTGGATTTGTTGTTCCACCTTGGTGATGTATCTCTAACATAATAAAGAGGTCTGAGACATTTCCTTATGTCTCAGACCTCTTTATTTAAATACATTACTTTATTAAGAAAATTGTTTTCTAAATTCAGGAGTTGCAACTTCAGGTTGGAAATCATCTGGAATTTCTTCAGTACGCACGACAAGTACGTCACATGGTGCATGACGAACGATTGCTTCTGAAACAGAACCAACGATAAATCGTTCTACTGCATTTAATCCTGAAGTACCACACATTATTAAGTCGACACCTAATTCATTTGCTAACTTTTTAGGTATAATCGCTTTAGGTGAGCCAAATTCTAGACGAGTTTCTACATTTGTAACACCAGCACGTGAAGCAACTTCTTTATAGCCTTTTAAAAGTTCATCAGAAAAACCTTTAGATTTTTCTGTGAATTGAGCATCGTACACTTCATAAGAAGAGTAAGTTCTTGAATCGATAATATTAACAATAGTTAATTGAGCATCATTACGTTTAGCAACGTCTAAAGCTTTGTTGAAAGCCCATTCTGCTTCATGTGACCCATCAACTGCGATTAAAATGTTTTTATAGGTTAACATCTTAATTCCCCCTTAACTTTTCTTAATTCAATTTTAACATAAATTTCTGAATATTTAATATTTATAATTCAACAATTATGTGGACATTGTGTATTTTCGATGATTGCGCTTTCATTAATTTAGCGTTACCATAAGGAGTGGAGGTGTATGGAATGAAAATCGGTATTCCAAAAGAAATAAAAAATAATGAAAATAGAGTAGGTTTATCACCAAGTGGTATACATGCATTAGTTGAACAAGGACATACAGTACTTGTTGAAACAAACGCAGGTTCTGGTTCATATTTTGAAGACGAAGATTATAAACAAGCTGGTGCAGAAATAGTTGATGATGCAAAAACAACTTGGGATGTAGACATGGTGATTAAAGTGAAAGAACCATTAGAAGAAGAATATAAATATTTCAGAGAAGGTCTTATCTTATTCACATACTTACATCTTGCTAATGAGGAAAAACTTACTCAAGCATTAGTTGATAATAAAGTAGTTAGTATTGCCTACGAAACAGTTCAATTATCAGATCGTTCTTTACCTTTATTAACTCCAATGAGTGAAGTTGCAGGACGTATGTCAGCTCAAATTGGTGCAGAATTTTTACAAAAAATTAACGGTGGAATGGGTATTCTACTTGGTGGCGTGCCAGGTGTACCAAAAGGTAAAGTTACCATTATTGGTGGCGGTCAAGCAGGTACAAATGCTGCTAAAATTGCTTTAGGATTAGGTGCAGATGTAACTATTTTAGATGTGAATCCTAAACGTTTAGCGGAATTAGAAGATTTGTTTGACGGTCGTGTTAATACAATAATGTCTAACCCACTTAATATTGAAAATGCAGTTAAAGAAAGTGACTTAGTTATTGGTGCAGTATTAATTCCTGGAGCGAAAGCACCAAGTTTAGTTACTGAAGATATGATTAAACAAATGAAAGACGGTTCGGTAGTAGTTGACATTGCTATTGACCAAGGTGGTATCTTTGAAACTACTGATAAAATCACGACACATGATAATCCAACTTATGTTAAACATGGCGTTGTACATTATGCAGTAGCGAATATGCCTGGTGCAGTTCCACGTACTTCTACTATTGCTCTTAATAATGCTACTTTACCTTATGCACAGTTACTTGCTAATAAAGGTTATAAAGAGGCATTTAAAGCAAATCAGCCTCTTTCATTAGGTTTAAATACGTATAAAGGTTATGTAACTAATAAAGGTGTTGCAGAAGCCTTTGATTTAACTTATACATCTATTGAAGATGCATTAAAAAAATAATCTAAATTAATTCAATAAAAAGCGGAATAGCATTCTTTATGAGTGCCTATTCCGCTTTTTTGATATAAAAGAGAGATGTAACTTTTAAATTACTTATTATAATGTGTAAGTACTTCAAACCCAGTATCAGTGACTAAAATATCATCTTCAATTCTGACGCCAGCGACATTAGGCACATAAATGCCAGGTTCAATTGTAATCACCATACCTGCTTCAAGTAAATTTGTATTTGTACTTGATACATCTTGATATTCATGTTCTTCTAAACCGAGTCCATGTCCCAATCGATGAGGGAAGAAATCACCGTAACCCGCTTCTGAAATAATGTCTCTAGCAATTTTATCAATATTTTGTAAAGGGATACCTGGTTTAATTGCTTCAATAGCACTTTGTTCAGCTTTTAATACAATATCATAAATCGTTCTTGCTTCTTTACTTGGTTCACCAAATTTTATAGTTCTTGTCATGTCACTACAATAATGATTATAGACTACACCTAAATCAAATAATACATATTCATTCTTAACTAATGTTCGATCTCCAGGGGTGCCATGTGGAGAGGCAGCATGGTCACCAAATAGTACCATTGTATCGAAACTCATTTCACTGACGCCATATTTTTTAATTTCATTTTCAATATGATTTACAACTTCTCTTTCAGTTACGCCTTCAGATAAAAATGAAACACCAATATCTATACATTTATCTGCAAGTTCAGCAGCCTTTTTTATATTTTTAACTTCATTTTCATCTTTAATATTTCTTAGCTTTTTAATAGTTAAATCGATATCTTCATACGTTTTAACGTTAAAGTTATTCGTAAGTTCTCGTTGACGTTTAACAGTAAGATGTTCACTTTCAATTAATAATTTATTAAATGTATGGGGTGCTAAATCGAAAGGACTCTCAGTATCTAAATAGCCAACAATATTTCCATTAAAAGGTGAATGATTAACTTCTTCAACTTCCATTTTAGGACAATATAATGTGCATTCACCATTTGAAGTTATAAGTAACGCAAACAATCTTTCATGAGGTTCACTTCTATAACCTGTGAAGTAGAATATATTAAGTGGAGTAGTAATCCATGCTGCATCAGCATTTCTATCTTTTAATGTTGCAATAATTTCGTCTGTTTTAATCATAATACGTATCCTCCTATAGTTTAATCAATTTAATTTTACGTCTAAATAGAAATGAATTCAAAGTGTTTCAAGTTATAAATAGAATTATCAGGGTATAATAATAGTATTAAAATATAGGAGGTTCTATATATGAAACTTTCATTTCATGGACAATCAACGATTTATTTTGAAAGTAATGGTAAAAAAGTAATTGTTGATCCGTTTATTTCTGGTAATGATAAAAGTGATTTAGATGAGCAGACATTAGATGTGGATTATATTATTTTAACGCATGGACATGGTGATCATTTTGGTGATGTAGTTGAATTAGCTAATCGCAACCATGCTACAGTGATTGGTTCTGCAGAAGTACAAGGCTATTTAACCACTTATCATGGAATTGAACACGCACATGGTATGAATATTGGCGGTAAATACAAATTTGATTTCGGTACAGTAAAATTTGTTCAAGCCTTCCACAGTTCAAGTTATACTAATGAAGATGGAATACCTGTTTATTTGGGTATGCCAATGGGCGTTATCATTGAAGCAGAAGGTAAAACGATTTACCATGCAGGAGATACTGGTTTATTTAGTGATATGAAATTAATTGCTGAACGTCATCCAGTAGATGTATGTTTTATTCCTATTGGTGATAATTTTACTATGGGTATTGAAGATGCAAGTTATGCAATAAATGAATTCATTAAACCTAAAATTTCAGTGCCGATTCATTACAATACATTCCCATTAATTGAACAAGATCCAGAGAAATTTAAAGAAGCAGTATCTCAGGGAGAAGTACAAATTTTACAACCTGGTGATGAAGTGACATTTTAATGATATATAGAAAAGACGGCAAATATAGTATTTACCGTCTTTTTTATAAGATTAAAATTATTTAACTATTAAAACAGGGATAGTAGCACGTTTAGCAACTTTATGACTAACACTACCTAAAACAAATTTCTTTTGTTGTTCAGCTTTACGGTTACTTAATACGACAATGTCATATTTACCACTATTTGCATGTTTCACTAATTCATCTTTTGGATTTCCACGAACGATAATTTGATCATAATTAATACCATAATCATCTAAAGTATGACGTGTTTGTTCAAGTCCTTGATCACGACGATGTGTCAATTTTTCGATGTGAGTCCCTCCTTTAATAGAGGCTTGGATGTCTTGTTCACCAATCGCATTCATGATTGTAACAACGGTATCTGGGCCAGCTAATTTTGAAATTTCTTTCAATGCTTTGTCATTTTTTAATTGAGTATCTACACCTAGTAATATGTTTTTATACATAGGTCATCCCTCCTTATATTTAATTATATAATTAGTGATTTAATATTTCCATCAAATATATATTTTTATTATTTAAATTAACTTCATTTATTTACATTAAAAACAAAATGATACCGATATATCAGTTTTTGACACTTTTGTTACATTCAAATCGATTTTTATAAATAAAAAAGTTATAATATATTAGACATTGTCTAAAAATGAAGAGGGTTGAAAATGACTAAACATGAACAAATTGTATCCTATATAGAATCATTAAATATAGGACAAAAAATTTCAGTTAGAAAAATAGCCAAAGTAATGAATGTTTCTGAAGGGACTGCTTATAGAGCAATTAAAGATGCTAGTCAACTTGGCTTTGTAACTACCATCGATAGAGTAGGTACGGTTCGGATAGATAAAAAGAGCCGTGAACAAATTGAACATCTTACTTTTCAAGAAATTGTGAATATTATTGAAGGTGACATCATAGGTGGGAAAAATGGTTTAAATAAAACTGTTGGTAAATTTGCAATAGGAGCTATGGAACTAAAAGATGTAGTAAAGTATATTGGAAATCAAACGTTATTGATTGTAGGTAACCGTCCTGAAGTTCAGATGGAAGCATTAAAAAGAGGAAGCGGTATACTTATTACCGGTGGATTTAGTACAGCTCAAAATATTATTGATTATGCAAATAAACAAGAGCTACCTATTATTTCTTCAAATTATGATACATTTTTAGTAGCTAATATCATTAATAGAGCCATGTATAATCAAATGATAAGAAAGGAAATACTTATTGTTGAAGATATCGTAAAACCTATCAATGATATGACGGTAGTGTTTGATGAAATGGGCTTAGATGACTATATTGCTCGTGCAAAAGTTACAGGACACTCTCGTTTTCCAGTAGTAAATAAAGATTGGAAACTTGTGGGAATTGTAACGAGTAAAGAAGTTATTCATATGAACGAAGATGTTAAGATTAATAAAGTCATGACAAGACGACCAATTAATGTTGAATTAACAACTACAGTAGCGAGTTGTGCTCATATAATGATTTGGGAAGGAATTGAAATTCTACCTGTCACAACAAGAAATAAAAAAGCAATAGGTGTTATTACACGAAATGATGTGTTAAAAGCAATGCAATTAATTGGAAGACAACCTCAAATCGGAGAAACCATTATCGATCAAATTGCCAAACACATCTCAATAAATCATAATGGGACTTCTGTTAAAATTTCACCAGTTTTAACCAACCAATATGGTACGTTGAGTAAAGCAATATGTGTCGCAATTATTGAAGAAACAATTAAACATGAATTACGTAAGTATAAAAAAGTAGATGTTATGATTGAAAGCTTGAATATCATTTATATTAAAAATGTCGCAATTGAAAGTACGCTTGATATAAAGTATAACATGTTAGATGTAGGAAGAAATTTTGCTAAATTAGAGGTCACTATGACTTGTAAAGATGAGAGAGTTGCAAATGCAATGATCATATGTCAGATGTTTGAAGATATTTAAAATAGTTTTTGAAATTAAAGGAGAAAAGAAATGGTAGAAATTTTTAATAAAATAATGAGTGAAATTGATAAATATGAAACTGTTATTATTCATAGACACGTTCGTCCTGATCCAGATGCATATGGTTCACAGTTAGGCTTAAAATATTATTTGCAACGTAAATTTCCAGAAAAGTCTATTTATGCAGTTGGACAACCAGAATCTTCTTTAGCATTTATAGGGGATTTAGACAGAGTTAGAGATGATATGTATCAAAACGCTCTAGTGATTGTTTGCGACACAGCAAATGCACCTCGTATCGATGATCAGAGATTTAATCAAGGCAAAGATTTAATTAAAATTGATCACCATCCTGCTACTGATCAATATGGCAAAATAAATTATGTCGATACCAATGCAAGTTCAACAAGCGAAATCATTTTTGATTTTATTACGCATTTTAATGATATTAATATTATCGATGAATCTGTCGCACGTGTTCTATATTTAGGAATTGTCGGAGACACAGGTCGTTTTTTATTTAATAATACTACACCACATACTATGAATGTTGCTAGTCGTTTGCTAGAATTTCCATTTAATCATAATGATGTATTAAATCAATTGGGTGAGAAAGATCCAAAACTTATGCCATTCCAAGGATATATTTTACAAAATTTCCAATTAAGTGAAAATCATCAATATTGTCAAATAAAGATTACTAAAGACGTCCTAAACCGATTTCAAATTGCACCTAATGAAGCATCTCAGTTTGTTAATACTGTTGCGGATATCAAAGGTCTAAAAATATGGATGTTTGGTGTTGATGAAGGTGATCAAATTAGATGTCGATTACGTTCTAAAGGAATTACTATTAATGATATAGCTAATCAATTTGGCGGTGGAGGACATCCAAATGCATCTGGAGTCTCTGTTGAAAATTGGGAACAATTTGAGACTTTAGGTGAAGCCTTGCGCCAAAAACTATAAATTACGAAAGGAAGTCATACATGTTTGTACATTTGAATATTCATTCAACATATGATTTATTATATTCAAGTTTAAAAATTAACGATGTCGTATCAAAGGCAAAAGCAAATAAATATCAAGCACTTGCAATTACAGATACGAACGTATTATATGGCTTCCCTAAGTTTTATGACGCATGTGTTAATGAGGGAATTAAGCCAATATTTGGAATGACTGTAATGGTTTCTGATGACATCAGCACAATTGAAACAGTATTATTTGCAAAGAATAATGAAGGCCTCCATGCTCTGTATCAACTTTCTTCTGCAATTAATATGAAACAAAAGACTACGATACCCTTAAAATGGCTACAAAAATATAGTTACCATCTTGCTATTGTTTTTAAAGATGCTAATGCGTCTCATCAATCATTAATTCAAACACTAAAGAATAATGAGTCTGTATTTATAAATCACACAAGTCAATTAGATTTTTCAGACGATAAAATTGTCTTTCTTAATAATGCAAGATATTTAAATCCTGAAGATGCAGATACAATACCTGCATTAAAAGCAATAAAAAATAATTCAAAATTAGATTTAGTAAATGATATCAAGGATGCTCATGAATATTTTCCAACTAGTGAAAATATTAAAGAACTTCAATTGTCTGAAAAAATAATAGCTAATACAAAGGCTTTAGCTGATAAGTGTAACGCAGAAATTCAATACCATCAAAATCTATTGCCTAACTTTAAAACGCCCAATCAACAAAGTGCTAAATCCTATCTTTTAGAAATGTTAAAATATCATCTTAAAGAATTTAAATTAGATAAAGATCAGCGATATATTGATCGATTACATCATGAATATTCAATAATAACGAATATGGGATTTGAAGATTATTTTTTGATAGTGAGCGACTTAATACATTTTGCTAAAACGCATGATGTGATGGTTGGACCTGGGCGTGGTTCATCTGCAGGATCTTTAGTTAGTTACTTATTAGGTATCACGACTATTGATCCAATTAAATTTGATTTATTATTCGAGCGCTTTTTAAATCCAGAACGTGTCACTATGCCAGACATCGATATCGATTTTGAGGATACGAAAAGAGAAAAAGTGATTCAGTACGTACAAGAAAAGTATGGTCAATATCACGTATCAGGTATCGTCACTTTTGGTCACTTATTAGCAAGAGCTGTAGCGAGAGATGTAGGCCGTATTATTGGTTTTGATGAAAAAACATTAAATGAAATATCGAATTTAATCCCTCATCAATTAGGTATTACACTAGAAGAAGCCTACCAAAATGAAAAATTTAAAGCATTTGTTCATAAAAGTTATCGTCATGAAAAATGGTTTGAAATTAGTAAAAAGCTAGAAGGCTTACCACGTCATACATCCACCCATGCTGCAGGAATAATTATTAATGATAAACCATTGTATCATTTTGCTCCTTTAACAATGGGAGATACAGGTATATTGACTCAATGGACAATGACTGAAGCGGAACGATTAGGTTTATTAAAAATTGACTTTCTTGGTCTTAGAAATTTAGCAATTATTCATCAAATTATCACTCAAGTAAAAAAAGATTTAGATATTGATATCGATATAGAACGAATCCCTTTTAATGATCAAAAAGTATTTAAATTATTATCTCTAGGAAACACTACAGGTATATTTCAATTAGAATCCGAAGGTGTTAGAAAAGTATTGATGGAATTACAGCCTGAACACTTTGAAGATATCGTTGCTGTAACATCATTGTATAGACCTGGTCCAATGCAAGAAATACCTACATACATATCAAGAAGACATCGTCAAAGTGACATTAAATACTTACATCCTGATTTAGAGCCTATTTTAAAGAAGACATATGGCGTCATTATTTATCAAGAGCAAATCATGCAAATTGCTAGTCAATTCGCTAATTTTAGTTATGGTCAAGCAGATATATTAAGACGTGCAATGAGTAAAAAAAATAGAGCTATTCTAGAAAGTGAACGTCAACACTTTATTGAAGGGGCTGTAAGTAATAATTATGATTCATCAATTAGTGAACGTATTTTCGAACTAATATTAAAGTTTGCTGATTATGGTTTTCCTAGAGCCCATGCGGTGAGTTATTCTAAAATTGCATATATCATGGCCTATTTAAAAGTGCATTATCCTAATTATTTCTACGCGAATATTCTCAGTAATGTTATAGGTAATGAAACAAAAACGGCAATAATAATAGAAGAAGCTAAAACACAAAGTTTAAATATTTTACCTCCAGATATTAATAAAAGTCATTGGTTTTACAAAGCGACAGAAAAAAATATTTATTTATCGTTAGGTGCAATAAAAGGTGTCGGATATCAAAGTGTCAAATCTATAGTAGACGAACGATTTGAAAATGGATTGTATAAAGACTTCTTTGATTTCACTAGAAGAATTCCTAAGAGAATTAAAACTAGAAAATTATTAGAAGCATTAATATGTGTGGGCGCATTTGACTCATTTGGTAAAACTAGATCAACACTATTATCTACAATTGACGAAGTTATTGATCAAGTTTCGAATGTTGAACAAGATGAATTTTTATTTAATATGTTAACACCAAAACAATCATATGAAGATAAAGAGGAATTCAGCGATCAAATCATTAGTGCTTATGAAAAAGAATACTTAGGATTTTATATTTCTAACCATCCGGTTGAAAAATTATTTTATACCAAACAATATTTAGGTATATTTACGATTAAGAATAGCTTAGATTATCAACCTATACTTGTTCAGATTAATCAATTTAAGCAAATAAGAACAAAAACTGGACAACATATGGCCTTCTTAGTTCTAGATGATGGTAGAACCACTATTGATGGTGTTTTGTTTCCAGATAAGTACAAACAATATGAGACAGTGATTCAACAACAAAATGATATTCTAGTCGTTCATGGCAAATTTGAAAAACGAAATCAAAAGAGACAAATTATCATTCAAAATATTGATACAATTAACGACTTTGAAAATAACAAATTATCTCAAGCCAAACAAATAATGATTCGAAACGTCAATCAATTAGAAGATATTAAATCATTTTTAATGGATAAAACTACACATAACGATTTAGAAGTAGTTTTATTTAATGAAAAGCAACAACAAACTCAATCTTTAGGATTTTTACAAAAAGAAATGGAACAAGTCGAAAGGTTTATAAAGATGTTCAAGCCAAGTGACATCAGAATTATATAACTTTTATATGCAAAAAAATTATGATATAGTTAGTTGATGGTTATAAAGAAGAATTAATAATTTTGTAGTAGAATCATTTAAAAAATCTATGAAGAACCAAAACTTGTATACGATCATACAATCCAGAAATCAAACCTGATGATGCAAAAGAAGTAGTACTAAAGTAGTAGGAACGAGACGACCTTATTTTTCAAATTAAATTAATAAGGGGTTAGCTTTTCTAGGTGTTTTTAGAGATATCTTAGATATTGAATCTACTCCCTTCAATTAAAGAGTGACACGAGATTTGACGCGATCTGCTATAGAATTAGGTGTTGCATGTATTGAAGTAGATTTCCAAGAAGTATATGATAAAACAATGAAGTTAACAGACTTAAAATAAAGTAAGCGAATTTAAAAGTAACTATTTAAAATAACGAAATTATTGAGTGAGTTATGCGGAGGTTTACGCATGTTTAAAGATTTTTTTAATAGAAGCAGTAAAAAAAAGAAATATTTAACGGTACCGGATTCTAAACAAAATGACGTACCAGCGGGTATCATGACTAAATGTCCTAATTGTAAAAAAATAATGTATACAAAAGAACTAACTGAAAATTTAAATGTATGTTTTAATTGTGATCATCATATCGCACTTCCTGCGTACAAAAGAATAGAAGCTATTTCAGATGAAAATTCGTTCATAGAATTCGATAAAGAAATGACATCTTCTAATCCTTTGGATTTTCCTGGTTATCAAGAAAAAGTCGAAAAAGATCAAAAGAAAACAGGTTTAAATGAAGCCATCGTAACTGGTACAGCAGAATTAGAAGGCGTGAAATATGGTATTGCAGTCATGGACTCACGATTTAGAATGGGAAGTATGGGTTCAGTCGTAGGGGAAAAAATCTGTAGAATTGTTGATTATTGTACTGAACATCGGTTACCATTTGTATTATTTTCTGCAAGTGGCGGTGCCAGAATGCAAGAAGGTATTATTTCATTAATGCAAATGGGAAAAACAAGTGTATCATTAAAACGACATTCTGATGCTGGATTATTATATGTTTCATATTTAACACATCCTACTACTGGTGGTGTATCAGCTAGTTTTGCCTCTGTGGGTGATATTAACCTAAGTGAACCTAAAGCTTTAATCGGTTTTGCTGGACGTAGAGTTATAGAACAAACAATTAACGAAAAATTGCCGGAAGATTTCCAAACTGCTGAGTTTTTATTAGAACATGGTCAATTAGATAAAGTTGTGCATAGAAAAGACATGAAAGCAACACTTTCTGAAATTTTAAAACTACATCAAGAGGTGAAGACGAATGCTTGATTTCGAGAAATCTTTATATGAGATTAAAGAAAAGATTAATTCATTGAAGGAATCTCAAGAAAAAAATGACGTCGACTTACAAGATGAAATTGATTTGTTAGAAGCCTCTTTGGAAAGAGAAAGAAAAAAAATATATACCAATTTAAAGCCTTGGGATCGAGTACAAATTGCAAGACTTCAAGAAAGACCTACAACACTTGATTATATTCCATATATTTTCGACTCATTCATTGAATTACATGGAGATCGTAATTTTAGAGATGATCCTGCGATGATTGGTGGAATAGGATATCTCAACAATCAACCGGTAACTATCATAGGTCAGCAACGAGGGAAAGATACGAAAGATAATATTTATCGTAATTTTGGAATGGCTCATCCTGAAGGTTACCGTAAAGCTTTACGCTTAATGAAACAAGCTGAAAAATTTAAACGTCCTATTTTTACATTTATTGATACAAAAGGTGCATATCCGGGAAAAGCAGCTGAAGAACGAGGACAAAGTGAATCAATTGCGAAAAATTTAATTGAGATGGCTTCGCTTAAAGTCCCTGTGATTGGTGTTGTCATCGGTGAAGGTGGAAGCGGTGGTGCGCTTGGTATTGGTATAACTAATAAATTATTAATGCTTGAAAATAGTACTTATTCTGTTATTTCTCCAGAAGGGGCGGCAGCATTACTTTGGAAAGATAGCTCTTTAGCAAAAATGGCTGCTGAAACGATGAAAATTACTGCAAAAGATTTACTGGAATTAAACGTGGTAGATGAAGTTATTAATGAACCACAAGGTGGCGCTCATAGAGACATCGTTTTTCAAGCAAAACAAATTAAACAATCTTTTATTCATCAGCTTAATGAATTAAATAAATTAGATGGACAAGCTTTAGCGAATCATCGATTTAATAAATTTAGAAATATTGGTACTTTTATTAATTAACATAGAATGACTAGAAATTTTAATTAAATTTCTAGTCATTTTTTTATATAAATTAAATTAAAAATTTAAAACGTTTACATATATATAATCTATCAATATTAATGGAATAGATAATAAAATTATGGTAATTTATACATGAAGATTATTATAGTTAGGAAAGGGTATGTCGCTATGAAGAGAATTGCGGTATTAACAAGTGGTGGAGATTCACCAGGCATGAATGCTGCTGTTAGAGCAGTCGTACGAAAAGCAATTTATAATAATATTGAAGTTTTTGGTATTTATCAGGGTTATCAAGGTTTACTTGATGATAATATCCATAAACTTGAATTAGGAAGTGTTGGAGATACGATTCAACGAGGAGGAACTTTTCTATATTCTGCTAGATGTCCTCAGTTTAAAGATGCGAGTGTAAGACAAAAAGGTATTGAGAACTTACACAAGCATGGTATTGAAGGACTTGTAGTAGTTGGTGGAGATGGCAGTTATAGAGGTGCTCAACGTATTAGCGAAGAAACAACCGATATAAAAACAATTGGTATCCCTGGAACAATTGATAATGATATTAATGGTACTGATTTCACTATTGGTTTCGATACAGCATTAAATACGATTATTGACTGTGTCGATAAAATCAGAGATACTGCTTCAAGTCATGCGAGAACTTTTGTTATAGAAGTAATGGGACGTGATTGTGGTGATTTAGCGCTGTGGGCTGGATTGTCAGTAGGTGCTGAAACTATCTTAGTTCCAGAAGAGCATACAGATATTAAAGATGTTGCTGAAAAAATTGAAAGTGGTCTTAAACGTGGAAAAAAACATTCTATCGTTATGGTAGCAGAAGGTTGTATGAGCGGCCATGAATGTGCAGAACAATTAACTAAATATATCAATGTTGATGCACGTGTATCTGTTCTTGGTCACATCCAACGTGGTGGTAGTCCATCTGGTGTTGATCGAGTGCTTGCTTCAAGATTAGGCGGTTATGCTGTAGAATTGTTAATGCAAGGTCAAACAGGACTTGGTGTAGGTATACAAAATAACCAACTTACAACAACACCATTTGATGAAATTTTCAATAATGAAAGCCATAAATTCAACACTCGTATTTATGACTTAGCAAAAGAATTATCTATTTAATTTAGGAGGCTTTTATAATGAGAAAGACTAAAATTGTATGTACTATAGGACCTGCTTCAGAGTCAGAAGAAATGTTAGAAAAATTAATGAATGCTGGAATGAACGTTGCGCGTTTAAATTTCTCTCATGGTAGTCATGAAGAACATAAAGCACGTATTGATTCAATTCGTAAAGTATCTAAAAAATTAGGTAAAACTATTGGTATTTTATTAGATACTAAAGGACCTGAAATTCGTACACATGATATGAAAGATGGCTTAATTGTACTTGAAAAAGGTAAAGAAGTTATTGTGAGTATGTCTCAAGTTGAAGGTACGCCTGAAAAATTCTCAGTCACATATGAAGATTTAATTAATGATGTTCAAATTGGATCATACATTTTATTGGATGATGGGTTGGTAGAATTACAAGTTAAAGATATTGATAAAGACAAAGGCGAAGTTAAATGTGATATCTTAAACACTGGTGAATTAAAAAACAAAAAAGGTGTAAACTTACCTGGTGTTAAAGTAAACTTACCTGGTATCACTGATAAAGATGCTGCAGATATTAAATTTGGTATTAAAGAAGATATTGATTACATTGCAGCAAGCTTTGTACGTCGTCCTAGTGATGTATTAGATATTCGCGAAATTTTAGAACAAGAAAATAATGATAATGTTACTATCTTCCCTAAAATTGAAAACCAAGAAGGTATTGACAATATCGAAGAAATTTTAGAAGTATCTGATGGTTTAATGGTTGCTCGTGGTGACATGGGTGTTGAAATTCCACCTGAATCTGTGCCAATCGTTCAAAAAGATTTAATTAGAAAATGTAATAAATTAGGAAAACCTGTTATTACTGCGACTCAAATGCTTGATTCAATGCAACGTAATCCACGTGCAACAAGAGCTGAAGCAAGTGACGTTGCTAATGCAATCTATGATGGTACAGATGCAGTTATGTTATCTGGTGAAACAGCTGCAGGACAATATCCTGAAGAAGCAGTTAAAACAATGAGAAATATTGCAATTTCAGCTGAAGCTGCTCAAGATTACAAAAAATTATTATCTGATCGTACTAAATTAGTAGAAACATCATTAGTAAATGCGATTGGTGTGTCAGTAGCACATACTGCTCTAAACTTAAATGTTAAAGCAATCGTAGCTGCAACTGAAAGTGGTTCAACAGCGATTACAATTTCTAAATATCGTCCACATTCAGATATTATTGCAGTAACACCTAGTGAACATACTGCAAGACAATTAGCACTAGTATGGGGTGCATATCCAGTTGTTAAAAAAGGACGTAAAACAACAGATGATTTATTAAATAATGCAGTCGCAACAGCTGTTGCGACTGAAAAAGTTGGTAATGGTGATTTAATTATCATTACTGCTGGCGTTCCAACTGGTGAAAAAGGTACGACTAATATGATGAAATTACACTTAGTAGGTGATGAAATTGCTAAAGGTCAAGGTGTTGGTCGTGGATCAACAACTGGTAAAACAGTGATTTCTAAAACTGCTAGTGATTTAGAAGGAAAAGACCTAAGTGAATCAATTATTGTGACTAATTCAGTAGACGAAAGCTATGTTCCATATGTTGAAAAAGCTGCAGGTTTAATTACTGAAGAAAACGGTATAACATCACCAAGTGCAATCGTTGGGCTTGAACAAGGTATTCCAACTATTATTGGTGTTGAAAATGCAACTAAAGAATTGAAAAATGACTTATTAGTTACTGTTGATGCAAATCAAGGTAGAATTTTTGAAGGGTATGCAAATGTCCTTTAATTAAACAACTGTATAAGTATTTTTAAATAGAAAAGTAGAAGAGTGAGAATCACCACGTTAGTGGATAAAATTCTCGCTCTTTTTTATATTATTTAAACACACTAGAAAAAAGTGGGATAGAGCCGTATTCGTCATCCCTCCCTTACGTTGAACGTAGATTTTCATTAAGAAAATCTCTATGTTGGGGATAGTAATGTCTAAAAAAGCTTGTTACAAGAGTATTTCTATTCAGACATCAAGTGCATTAACATAAAAATGACTGGACATTATTAATTGTTCCAGTCATTTTTTATATTGATATTTTAATATTGTTTTGCTACTTTTTTATATCTTAAATACATAATACCTAAAATAATAAACCAAATAGGTGTTAGGAAAATAGCGTTTCTTGTTGTTGCATTTACAAATAGTAAACAAAACACAAATAAGAAGAACGCTAAAATAATATAGGCCATATATTTTCCACCAGGAAGTTTGAATTTTGCATTTTTATGTAATTCAGGATTTTTTCTATGATAATTAATATAAGCCCAAATAATTAAAGCCCAGACGATAATAAATAATACTGTTGAAATTGTTGTAACATATGTAAATACTAGCGTTGCATTTGGGAAAATATAGTTTAATAATGCTGTCACCAATAATAACGCAGATGATACAATAATTGCGATATGTGGTACACCTTGTTTGTTAGTACTTTTAAATATAGAAGGCGCTTGTTTTTGTTCAGATAATCCAAATAACATACGACTATTTGAGAAGATACCACTATTACAAGATGAAGCAGCAGCAGTTAAAACTACAAAGTTAATTAATCCAGCTGCAAACGGAATACCAATTAATGAGAACAATCTAACAAATGGGCTCTCATTTGGATCCACTTTATCCCAAGGAATAATAGACATAATGACTGCTAAAGCACCTACATAGAAAATTAAAATTCTAATTGGTACTGCATCTATAGCTTTAGGTATTGTTTTTTCTGGATCTTTAGTTTCACCAGCCGTTACCCCAATCATTTCAATACCAACAAATGAGAATAAAGCCATTTGGAATGACATAAAGAAACCAGAGATTCCATTGGTAAAAATACCATGTTTATAAAGATTAGTTAAACTTGCATGTCCAAATTGAGTTTTATAAGCGAATAAAATCATTATTGCACCAATGACGATTAAAGCTATAATAGTTATAATTTTAATAATTGCAAACCAGAATTCTAATTCTCCAAATAATTTTGCACTTAATAAGTTAAAAACCATTAATATTAATACGCAAAACAGAGCAGTAATCCAGTTTGGTATAGTTGGAAACCAGAAACTAACATATTTGGCAACTGCAGTTACTTCTGCCATTCCCGTTATAATCCAGCATAACCAATATGTCCATCCAGTAACGAATCCCGCAAAAGGTCCAATATACTCGTTTGTTACATCAGCAAATGATTTAAAACGAGTGTTTTGAATGATGATTTCTCCAAGGCCTCTCATAAACATAAATAGCATAAATCCAATAATGATATAGGTTAATAGAATAGAAGGTCCAGTCATAGCTATAGTTTGACCTGCACCTAAGAATAATCCAGTTCCGATAGCGCCACCAAGAGCAATCAACTGTACATGACGATTACTTAATCCTCTTTGTAATTTTTCTTCTGCCATAAGACAACTCCCTTACATTTAATTAATATTAATTATGCACTTATATATTAAATTCGACAATTATTTTTCTAAATTTTTTCTAAAAATTTTATTAACATTGACTTAATAAAAGATAATCATTGTTGATAAACAATTAAAATATTTATTATTTTCACATAAGTCAACCTTGTCTTAATACTCATAAATAGCTTTATAACAATTTTTATAATCATTATAATTAAAATTCATATATAAATAATTTACTAATGAAAATTTAACCCACATATATAATTATTCACAAAACTTATAATTTTAGATATACTGTTTATGAAAGCCATTACATTATGTAAAAGAAAAGGGGAATTACTTATGGCAGAATTACAAAAAGGTTTAGAAGGGGTTATTGCAGCAGAAACTAAAATTAGTTCAATTATTGACAGTCAATTAACTTATTCAGGATATGATATTGATGATTTAGCTGAAAATGCTCAATTTGAAGAAATCTTGTTCTTATTATGGAATTATAGATTACCCACACAAGAAGAACTTGAAGAATTGAAAGAAAAACTTAAAAAATATATGACATTAAATCCAAGGGTATATAAGCATTTTGAAGAATATGCTACAGATGATGTCCATCCAATGACTGCATTACGTACCTCTGTTTCTTATATTGCACACTTTGATCCAGATGCTGAAGAGGAAACAGATGAAAGTCGAAAAGATCGAGCTATTCGTATACAAGCAAAGATTGCATCATTAGTTACAGCGTTTTCACGCGTACGAAAAGGAAAGGAACCTGTTAAACCCAATTCTGATTTAAGCTATGCAGCAAACTTCTTGTATATGTTAAAAGGGAAATTGCCATCTGATACTGAAGTTGAAGCTTTTAATAAAGCTTTAATATTACATGCCGATCATGAACTCAATGCTTCAGCATTTACAGCAAGATGTGCAGTATCATCTTTATCTGATATGTATTCAGGTATTGTAGCAGCAATTGGTTCATTAAAAGGGCCTTTACATGGTGGAGCAAATGAACAAGTAATGAAAATGTTATCAGAAGTTAAATCACTTGATGAAGTAGATAATTATTTAGATAAGAAACTTGCTAACAAAGAAAAGATTATGGGATTCGGTCATCGTGTATATAAAGAGGGAGATCCACGTGCTAAGTACTTAAAAGAAATGAGTCGAAAAATAACTTCTGAAACCGGACATAACGAATTATATGAAATTTCTCTTGCAATTGAGAAACGTATGCACGAGGAAAAAGGCTTAATTCCAAATGTAGACTTCTTTAGCGCAACTGTTTATCATAGCATGGAAATTCCACACGATATTTTTACACCTATCTTTGCAGTGAGTCGTACTGCAGGATGGACCGCGCATATTTTAGAACAATATCGTGATAATCGAATTATTCGTCCGCGTGCAAAATATGTTGGAGAAACAAATCGTAAATATGTACCCGTTGAAGAAAGATAAAATATTTCAAAATTTAATTTATGGAGGCTTTTATAATGGCAGCTGAAAAGATTACTAGAGCAAATGATGAATTATTAAATGTACCTAATGAACCAATTATTCCATTTATTATTGGGGATGGTATCGGTCCTGATATTTGGAAAGCAGCTAGTCGTGTTGTTGATGCGGCGGTTGAAAAAGCATATAACGGTGAAAAGCGTATTGAGTGGAAAGAGGTATTAGCTGGTCAAAAAGCGTACGATGAAACTGGTGAATGGTTACCACAAGAAACTTTAGAAACCATCAAAGAATACTTAATCGCAATTAAAGGGCCATTAACTACACCAATTGGTGGAGGCATTCGTTCTTTAAATGTAGCATTAAGACAAGAACTAGATTTGTTTACTTGCCTTCGTCCAGTACGTTGGTTTAAAGGTGTACCTTCACCGGTTAAACGTCCTCAAGATGTTGATATGGTTATCTTCCGTGAAAATACTGAGGATATTTATGCTGGAATTGAATTTAAAGAAGGAACAGAAGAAGTTAAAAAAGTTATTGACTTTTTACAAAATGAAATGGGTGCTACAAATATTCGTTTTCCCGAAACTTCTGGTATTGGTATTAAACCAGTTTCTAAAGAAGGGACTGAACGTTTAGTAAGATCTGCTATTCAATATGCAATTGATAATAACCGTAAATCAGTAACATTAGTTCACAAAGGTAATATTATGAAGTTTACAGAAGGATCATTTAAACAATGGGGTTATGATTTAGCTCATAACGAATTTTCTGATAAAGTATTCACTTGGCAACAATATGATGAAATTGCTGAAAAAGATGGTAAAGATGTTGCAAATGAAGCACAACAAAAAGCTGAAAAAGACGGTAAAATTATTATTAAAGATTCAATAGCAGATATTTTCTTACAACAAATTTTAACACGTCCAGCAGAACATGATGTAGTAGCTACGATGAATTTAAATGGCGACTATATCTCAGATGCACTTGCTGCACAAGTAGGTGGAATCGGTATTGCTCCTGGTGCTAATATTAACTATGAGACAGGGCATGCTATTTTTGAAGCAACTCATGGTACAGCACCGAAGTATGCTAACTTAAATAAAGTGAATCCATCATCTGAATTATTAAGTTCTGTATTAATGTTAGAACATTTAGGATGGCAAGAAGCGGCTGATAAAATTACTGATGCTATCGAAGCTACAATTGCTTCTAAAATTGTGACATATGATTTTGCTCGCTTAATGGACGGAGCTACTGAAGTATCAACTTCAGAATTTGCTGATGAACTTATTAAAAACTTAAAATAAAAATAATATTTATTTTGATAAAACAGTCTAAGATGGATTTTGATGTCTTAGACTGTTTTTGTTCATTATTAATAAATATCAAAGCAAGATTAACAAAAAATATTCTTAACAAATAGAAAATAATAAGTAAATGTTAAGTTTATGTAAATTCAATATGTTGTATGTTATTTTTATTTAAATTTCAGTTATAATAAATTTGAAATTGTTAATTCTATTTAGGGAGGCAAATCATGTCACAAAAAGTATTAGTGGTTGATGACGAGCAATCAATAGTAACGTTACTAAAATATAACTTAGAAACAGCAGGCTATATTGTAGATGTAGCGTATGATGGTGAAGAAGCACTAAAAAAAGTTAAAGAGGCTAAACCTGAACTGATTGTATTAGATGTCATGTTACCTAAAAAAGATGGAATAGAAGTATGTAAAACGATTCGCTCTGATAAAAATCTTGTACCTATTTTAATGTTAACAGCTAAAGATGATGAGTTTGATCGTGTTTTAGGCTTAGAACTAGGTGCTGATGATTACATGACTAAACCTTTCTCTCCAAGAGAAGTTGTAGCAAGAGTAAAAGCTATTTTAAGACGCTCTCAAATTGCTAATGAAGTAGTAAAAGATGATGTGGATGATGAAGATATTGTAATTGATAATATTAGAATTCGTCCCGAATTCTTTGAAGTCTATAGAGATGATACCTTGCTCGAACTTACTCCTAAAGAATTTGAGTTACTACTTTATCTTATTGAACGTCAAGGACGCGTAATTACTAGAGAACATATGTTAAATTCAGTGTGGAATTATGAGTTTGCAGGAGATTCAAGAATTGTAGATGTTCATATTAGTCATTTAAGAGATAAATTAGAAGAAAATCCTAAACAACCTAAGTTGATAAAAACAGTTCGTGGATTAGGTTATAAATTAGAAAGACCTAAGGCTTAATGATTAAATTTCATCATAGATTATTGCTTCTACTATGTACAATAACAATCATTAGTTTTATAGGCTTAGGTGCAATTCTTCATCATACAATCTATCAAATATTATCAGATACTCAAACTAGAGAATTAAATCATCTGTCAGAAAATATCGTAAATTTAAATAATCGAAATAAACAAGCAGACATTCAGCGTATAGCACAAAATCAAAATTTAGTTGTTGAAATTTCTGAAAATGGACAAGTGTTATATCAAACTGGCAATCAACATCAAATTAATCATAATATTGATAATGCAGCTAATCCTTCGAATATTATATATCATAAAAATAAGGATAAGGTGGATTATACATTCAAAAATACTGTAAATAATCAAACAATATACATAAGTGGTATTAATACTGAAACTTTAGACTTACAAAAAAATATGTGGAAGTACTTATCATTAATTGGAATCATTGTGTTAATTGCTATTTATTTAGCTGTAAGAAGCATTAATCGCACTTACATACGACCAATCAACGAAGTGACTTATGCGACATCTTTAATTGCAGATGGATATTATCATGTTAGAGTACCTGAAAGTAATGTAAAAGAAACAAAAGCATTATTTGTCACTACCAATGATTTAGCAAGACGATTGCAAAAATTAAATAATAAACAAAAAATGCAATCTAATCGTCTTAAAACAACATTAGAAAATATTCCTAGTTCGGTATTAATGATAGATAAGCAAGGTGAAATTGTTATTGCAAACCATGCTTATTACGAGGTATTCAAACCAGATAGTAAAGTCGAAAATAAAGATTATACTGTACATTTAGATAAAGAAATTCAACATCTTATTATTGAAAGCTTTAAAACTGAAAAACCGTTGTATGAACAAATTGAGTTATACATTAATGATGTTCATCAAAAATATTTTGATGTTTCTTGTATCCCCATCTTAAGTAAATCAAAAAAGAAACTTCAAGGTATGGTTGTAGTATTACATGATATCACTAATCTAAAAAAATTAGAGAATTTGAGACGTGAGTTTGTTGCAAATGTTTCACATGAACTAAAAACTCCAATTACTTCAATTAAAGGATTTGCAGAAACCTTAATTGAAGGTGCCAAGAATGATGAACAATCTCTTGATATGTTTTTAAATATTATTTTAAAAGAATCAAATCGTATAGAATCACTTGTCATGGATTTATTAGATTTATCTCATATTGAACAACAAACTGAGATTGAGACTGCTTATGTCAATCTTTCAGATTTAGCACATAATACAATCCATAATTTACAAACTCAAGCTAAGTATAAAAACATCGCTATTAAATCTGAAATAGAAAATGATGTTATTATTGAAACGCATGAAGGAAAGTTGTCTCAAGTTATCACAAATTTACTTTCAAATGCCATTAACTATTCATACGAAAATAATAAAGTTATTGTTAGAGTTTACAGAGAAGATATAAAGGTTAATTTAGAAATCCAAGATTATGGTATTGGGATAGACAAAAAAGATCAAAAGCATATTTTTGAGAGATTTTATAGAGTAGATAAAGCAAGAAGTCGTGACTCTGGTGGAACAGGTTTAGGATTATCGATTACAAAACATATTGTAGAAGCACTTCACGGTACAATTATGGTCGAAAGTGAACTGAATAAAGGGTCGCTATTTAGAGTCTCATTTATAGATAAAATCGAATAACTATTTTGTCCTACAATTTAGGTCATCCAACTTTAAAATACTTTTTTATGTTTTTAGAATTTTAAAGGGATCTAAACCTGTAGGACTTTATTTTTCGAAATTCGTAAAATATCGTTCAGTCGTTATGACCAAAGGTTTATGCTAAAATATAATTAAACTCATTCTGGAGGTTTAAAATTTGAATAAATTAGTATTGATAGATGGCAATAGTTTAAGTTTTAGAGCTTTTTACGCACTGCCACTTTTATCTAATAAAGCAGGTATTCATACAAATGCGATTCTTGGGTTCGCCAAATTACTCGAAAAAATTATCAGAGAAGAACAACCTACACATTTCTTAGTAGCCTTTGACGCAGGTAAGACTACTTTTAGACATTCTAAATATAGTGAATACAAAGGTGGACGTCAAAAAACACCACCCGAATTAAGCGAACAATTTCCTTATATTAGACAATTGTTAGATGCATATCATATTAAACATTATGAATTAGAAAACTACGAAGCAGATGACATTATTGGTACGCTAAGTAAAGAAGCAGATCAAAATGATTTTGAAACTATTATTGTAACTGGAGATAGAGACTTAACACAGTTAGCAACTCACAATGTGACCATCTATTATACTAAAAAAGGGGTCACAGACGTTGATCACTATACTCCAGAATTTATAGCAGAAAAATATAATGGTTTAAAACCAATGCAAATCATTGATATGAAAGGTTTAATGGGAGATAGTTCAGACAATATACCTGGTGTAGCTGGAGTAGGAGAAAAAACAGCAATTAAACTTCTAAATCAATTTGATTCTGTAGAAGGTGTCTATAAGAATATTGATAAAGTATCTGGTAAAAAATTAAAAGAAAAGCTCGAACTCAGTCATGAAGATGCATTAATGAGTAAAGATCTTGCTACAATTAATCGTCATAGTCCAATAGAAGTAACTTTAGATGATACTAAATTAAGTGATATCAAAGATAATCATGAAAAAATTGAACTTTTCAAGAAATTAGAATTTAAACAATTATTAGCAGATATAGATAATGAAACATCTGAGTTTGGGCAAGAACAAAAACAAATTTCTTTTGATATTTTGCCTACATTTGAATATGTTGATTTTAATCACCTTGATGAAGCGGTGATTCATTTTGAAATAGATGGTTCTAATTATTTAAAAGATAATATTTTAAAGTTTGGATTTTACGATAAAGAGCGTTATATCGTAGTTGATGCAGATAATATTAAAGATTATCCAGAACTTATTAAATGGTTGGAAAATGAAAATTCTAAAAAGGTAGTTTATGATGCAAAGAAAACTTTTGTTATAGCACACAGACTAAATATTAAGATTCAAAATATCGTTTTTGATGCGATGTTAGCAAGCTACATTATTGATCCATCACGAACGATTGATGATGTTTATTCGGTTGTAACAAATTATCATCAAACTTATGTTAAAGAAGATGTCTCTATTTATGGGAAAGGTAAAAAGCGACAAGTTCCTAATGCTGAAATTTTAAATACGCATATTGCATCTATTACTAAATCTATTGATGCTGTTAAACCGTTAATGGAAAAAGAACTAGAATCACATCAACAAATGAATTTACTAAAAGATTTAGAACTTCCGCTAGCACGTATTTTAAGTAAAATGGAAGAAATTGGTATTTATACAGATGTAAATGATTTACAACGCATGCAACAAGAATTACAAGAAAAGTTAGAATTGTTAGTTCAGCGCATTCATGATGCAGCAGGTGAAGAATTTAACATTAATTCACCTAAACAACTCGGTGTTGTTTTATTTGAAACATTAAAACTACCTGTTATTAAAAAAACAAAAACAGGTTATTCTACAGCAGTCGATGTTCTAGAACAGTTACAGAATGAACATCCTATTATTAATGATATTTTAGAATATCGTCAATTAGCTAAATTACAATCTACTTATGTGGAAGGTTTACAAAAAGTTATTAGTAATGATAAGCGTATACACACTCGTTTTAATCAAACATTAGCACAAACTGGACGATTATCTTCAGTTGATCCTAATTTACAAAATATACCTATTCGACTTGAAGAAGGGCGTAAAATACGTAAGGCATTTAAACCTTCATCTGAAGACAGTGTTATTTTATCTGCAGATTATTCTCAAATTGAATTACGTGTCTTAGCGCATATTACACAAGATGACAGCTTAAAAGAAGCATTCATTCATGGACAGGATATTCATACTGCTACAGCACGAAAAGTATTTGGTGTTGAAGCGGAGGAAGTCACTGATTTAATGCGTAGACAAGCCAAAGCTGTAAATTTTGGAATTGTTTATGGTATTAGTGATTATGGCTTAAGTCAAAGCTTAAATATAACACGTAAAGAGGCAAAATTATTTATTGATGATTATTTAGCAAGTTTCCCTGGAGTTAAGCAATATATGAGTGACATTGTAAAGGATGCTAAAGCAAATGGCTACGTTGAAACATTATTGCATCGTAGACGTTATATTCCTGACATTACTAGTCGTAATTTTAATTTAAGAGGTTTTGCGGAACGCACAGCAATGAACACTCCAATTCAAGGAAGTGCAGCTGATATTATTAAACTTGCTATGGTTGAATTTGATAAGCAAATTCAACATACTTCTTACAAAGCTAAATTACTTTTACAAGTACACGATGAGTTAATATTTGAAGTGCCTAAGTCTGAAGTTGAAGAATTTAGTTTATTTGTTGAAGATATAATGGAGCATGCATTAGATCTAGATGTTCCATTAAAAGTAGACTCTAATTATGGTCCTACTTGGTATGATGCGAAATAGAAAGAGGAATGAATAATGCCAGAATTACCAGAAGTTGAACACGTTAAAAGGGGAATAGAACCTTTTATTGTAAATACTACAATTAAAAGTATTTCATTTTCTAAAAAAGTAATTGAAGGTAAAAGTCAGAATAAAGAAACGATTATCAAAGGAATGAATTTAGATGGTTTTCGTTTGAATTGCGAAGGCTATAAGATAATTAAAGTCGAACGAAGAAGTAAATATATTGTTTTTCATATTGAAAAACATAATCGTAAACGTGTGTTACTTAGTCATTTAGGTATGGCTGGTGGATTTTTCATTGTTAATCACCTATCTGAGATAGCAATCCCCAACTACCGTAAACATTGGCACGTGATTTTCCATTTAAATAATGGGAAAAAATTAGTGTTTTCAGATATACGTCGATTTGGTGAGATTAGAAATCTAAATTCATTTGAAGATTATCCTTCATTTTTAGAAATAGCGCCTGAGCCTTTTGACGAAGAAGCGTTACAACATTTTAATCACTATTTATCTCAAAAAAAAGTAGCCAATAAACCTATTAAACAGATGTTACTGGATCATAAAATCATAGCAGGATGTGGAAATATCTATGCTTGTGAAGCGTTGTTTAGAGCAGGTATCCATCCTGCTAGAAAAGTAAAAGATACATCTCATCAAGAAAGACAAATGCTCTTTTATTATGTACAAGAAGTTTTAAAAGAGGGTATTGATAATGGTGGAACAAGCATTTCAGATTATCGTCATGCGGACGGAAGAACTGGAAAAATGCAATTACATTTAAATGTATACAAACAAAAGACATGTAAAGTATGTGGTCATGATATTGAACAAAAAGTTATAGCATCTAGAAACAGTCATTTTTGCCCATATTGTCAGAAATAAATAAAGTGAGCGGTGATACAAATGCCTAAAGTAATTGGATTAACAGGTGGAATAGCTACCGGAAAATCAACAGTTTCTAAATTATTATCAGAATATGGATTCAAAATTATCGATGCAGATATAGCTTCAAGAAAAGCAGTAGAGAAAGGATCAACTGCTTTAGAACAAATAAAAGAAACGTTTGGTGACGAAGCAATCACAAGTGATGGGGAAATGAATCGACAATACATTGGAGAGTTAGTATTTAATCATCCAGAAAAACGATTAGAACTTAATAAAATTATTCATCCTATTGTAAGAACGATTATGGAACAAGAAAAGCAACAGTATTTACAACAGGGATATAATGTGATTATGGATATTCCGCTTCTGTTTGAGAATGATTTACAAGATACTGTGGATGAAGTTTGGCTCGTCTACACATCTGAAAGTGTACAAATTGAACGTTTAATGAAACGTAACAATTTAGACTTGGATCAAGCAAAAGCGAGAGTTCATAGTCAAATATCAATTGATAAAAAAAGCAGAATGGCTGATTATGTTATAGATAATTTAGGAAGTAAACCTGAATTAGAAACACTTCTTAAACAACTATTGATTGAAAAAGGATACATTCATTAATACTATGAAAAAAAGAGTTTAGGGCTTTATTTTAAGTCTTAAACTCTTTTTATTAATACAATAAAATATATGAGTTATATAAACTTAAAATGTAAAAAACATGACATTATTTTAGGTAAACGCTTTCAATAGAAATTTATTATGTTATACTAATTTTATAAAGTATAACATATAAAACAAGGGGTGCTTTAAATGTCAACAAATATTGCAATTAATGGAATGGGTAGAATAGGAAGAATGGTTTTAAGAATTGCATTACATAATGAAAATGTTAATGTGGTTGCGATTAATGCAAGCTATCCACCTGAAACAATTGCACATCTAATTAACTATGATACAACGCATGGACGTTATGATAAAAAAGTAGAACCAATTGATAATGGTATACGTGTTGATAATCATGACATTAAGTTAGTGTCAGATAGAAATCCTGAAAATTTACCATGGAAGGATTTAAATATAGATATCGTAATTGAAGCAACTGGAAAATTTAATCATGGTGATAAAGCAGTTGGACATATTCATGCTGGAGCTAAAAAAGTATTACTAACTGGCCCATCTAAAGGTGGAGAAGTCCAAATGATTGTTAAAGGGGTAAATGATGACAAATTAGATGTTGAAAAGTATGACATTTTCAGTAATGCTTCATGTACGACAAATTGTATAGGACCAGTTGCTAAAGTTTTAAATGATCAATTTGGTATTGTAAATGGATTAATGACTACTGTTCATGCAATTACTAATGATCAAAAAAATATTGATAATCCCCATAAAGATTTACGTAGAGCACGTTCATGTAATGAAAGTATTATTCCAACTTCTACTGGAGCAGCAAAAGCATTAAAAGAAGTTTTACCAGAACTAGAAGGTAAACTTCATGGGTTAGCTTTACGTGTACCTACAAAAAATGTTTCTTTAGTTGATTTAGTTGTAGATTTAGAAAAACCAGTAACTGTTGACGAAATTAATAATGCATTTCGTCATGCAGATTTAGAAGGTGTTTTAGAAGTAGAAAATGCACCTTTAGTATCTGTCGATTTCAATACAAATCCACATTCAGCTATCATCGATGCTGAGAATACAATTGTAATGGATGACCATAAGGTAAAAGTGATTGCTTGGTATGATAATGAATGGGGTTATTCTAATAGAGTAGTAGAAGTAGCTGAAATGATTGGTGAACAACTAGTAGAAAAGTCTACTGTGACTGCAGTTTAAGCCTTCAATAAATAAAAGATTGTTAACTTTAGAGTTGATATCCTAATATAATGTCATTGATAAAAAATTATAAAAACATTAAATATTCTTTTTTAATGAGTCATATATAGGAAAGTGAAAAAAGAATTTATATTGAATTCTTTTTTCACTTTCCTTTTTATATTCTATTATAAGTTTAGACAGCTAAGTTGTATCAATTTATTATCAATACATATGAGTTCTTTTGTCATAAATCGTTTTTATAGTATAATGGAGCATAATCTATTCAAGAGGGTGACAGATATGAAATGCCCAAAATGTAGCGCCACACATTCACGTGTGGTAGATTCAAGACATGCTGATGAAGCTAACGCAATACGTAGAAGACGTGAATGTGAGAATTGTGGGACAAGATTTACAACATTTGAACATATTGAAGTGAGTCCACTTATTGTGGTCAAAAAAGATGGCACACGTGAACAATTTTTAAGAGAAAAAATATTAAATGGTCTTGTAAGATCTTGTGAAAAAAGACCCGTTAGATATCAGCAATTGGAAGACATTACTAATAAAGTAGAATGGCAATTACGCGATAAAGGTCATACAGAAATTTCATCTAGAGATATAGGTGAACATGTAATGAATTTGCTCATGCATGTAGATCAAGTCTCTTATGTACGATTTGCGTCAGTATATAAAGAGTTTAAAGATGTGGATCAATTATTAGCATCGATGCAAGGTATTTTGGATGATAACAAACGGAGTGATTCATAAATGAGTTTTAAATCTTATGAGTATGGTTTAAGTCCACACGATGGATTTAAAGTATATCGACATTTTTTCTTTAATCATCAACAATTAGAGATATTAAATCGATTGTACATACCGTTAATTGGCTTTAAAGCTATTGGTGTATATCATTTCATGAACCAATTTATCGATGAAGTTGAAGATACTATTCTCACACATTACACTATCATGAATGAGCTTAAAATAAATTTATTAGAATTCCGTGAATATATGGATTTACTTGAAGGTATTGGGTTAATTAAAACATTTGTAAAACATGATAGTAATCAGTCTTTGTTTATATATGAATTGATTCAACCTCCAACAGCATACCAATTTTTTAATGATCCAATGTTATCTATATACTTATACAATGAAGTTGATAATCGAAGATATAAAGATTTAAAAGCGTATTTTGAAAAAGATGAACCAGATTTAAAAGAATTTCAACAAGTAACGCGAAAATTTACTGATGTATTCAAGGTTCCACATAAAAATATATCTATTGATGCTTCAACAATTCAAAAGGAAAATTATTCAGCTACTATAGATTTAGATAATGAATCATTTGACTTTGATATGTTGAGAGATATGTTACAACATCATTTTATAAGTGGAGAAATTATCACTAAAGAGGCAAAACAATTAATTTTACAATTGGCTACTTTATATGGGTTAACGCCTACTTCTATGAAACGAATCATTCTTAACTCTATCACACAAAATCAAACGTTATCATTTGAAGAGATGAGAAAACAAGCAAGGTCTCATTACTTAATTGAGCATCAACAACAGCTTCCTAAGTTACAAACTAAAGCTCATCCTTCTAATCATTTAGAACAATCACAGAGTCCAAATGAGACTGCTGATGATATAAAGGAAAGTGATAGTTGGTTTAAGTTATTAGAAGACACAAGTCCTATCGATATGTTAGCGTCTTGGTCAGAATCAGAACCAACTTTACAACAAAAAAGAATGGTAGAAGAGTTAATAGAGCGTGAAAAACTATCATTTGGTGTAATTAATATTTTATTACAATTTGTAATGCTTAAGAATGAAATGAAGCTTCCTAAATCCTATATATTTGAAATTGCTTCAAATTGGAAAAAGTTAGGTATTAAAACCGCACAACAAGCATATGATTATGCGCTGAAAACTAATCAACAACTCAATGATAGTATAACTAAAAAAGCAAAACATCAGTATAAACAACATGAAGTTGCATCAATAGAAAAAACACCAAAATGGTTAAAAAATAAAAATCAACAAGATGAAAAACCAAACAATAATGATGCGCAATTTGAAAAAGATAGAGAAGCGTTTCGTGCTCAATTAGAACAAGATTGGGAGGATTAGATGAAACCATTTAGTAAACTTATAAAAAATCAAGATAATTTAAACAAAAGAATTGCTAAAATAAAAAATCAAGTCATTAATGATTCTGATGTTAAACAATTTTTAAATCAACACCAATCAGAACTTACTAATGAAATGATTGATAAAGATTTAAATGTACTTCAAGAATATAAAGATCAACAAAAACACTATGATGGTCACGATTATGCACACTGTCCAAACTTTGTTAAAGGTCATATCCCAGAATTATATATAGAAAATGAGCGTATTAAAGTTCGTTATCGATTATGTCCTTGCAAAATTAAATATGATGAAGAACGCTTAAGTTCACAACTCATTACTGCTCATCACATGCAACGAGATACGTTGAATGCAAAAGTTAAAGATATCTATACCAATGATAGAAGTCGACTTGAAATAGCTATGGAAGTTAACAATATTTGTAAAAAATTAGTTAACGGTGAACGCGTTAAGGGGCTTTATATACATGGCCCTTTTGGAACAGGCAAATCTTTTATTTTAGGAGCTATCGCAAACCAGCTTAAGTCAAAACATGTGCCATCTACAATAGTATACTTACCTGAATACATTCGTATACTAAAAAGTGGTTTTAAAGATGGAAGCTATAATGAAAAGTTAGAGCGTATACGAGAAGCAAATATATTAATGTTAGATGATATCGGAGCTGAGGATGTCACAACTTGGGTAAGGGATGAGGTGATAGGTCCCTTATTACATTATCGTATGGTTCATGAATTACCAACATTCTTTAGTTCAAATCTAAATTTGGAAGAATTAGAACATCATTTATCTATTTCAAGTAAAGGGGCAGAAATAACGAAAGCTGCTCGAATTATCGAACGTATCAAAAGTTTAGCAAACGAATTTTATTTAGATGGAAAAAATTTACGAAATAATTGAAATTTATAATGTGTGATGTATAATAAAGATAAATCTAAATCGTTGAAATAAATGAAGATATGATAATTTAATCTCTATCATACAGCAAGCCAATCATTGATGAGAATTTGGTTGATATATTAAATTATTACTCCTTCATATTTAGATGCTGGTAATCAGTATCCGGCTCAAGACCGTTATCTTATGAAGAGATATCTAGAATACATCTAGATAACTAGGGTGGTACCGCGACAAACTCGTCCCTTTTATAGGGAGGAGTTTTTTTATTTTCTTCAGCGATCATAGAATAAAATTTATGGAGGGATTCGATATGGAACAAATTAATATTAAGTTTCCAGATGGCAATTCAAAATCATTTGACAAAGGAACTACTACAGAAGACATTGCACAATCAATTAGTCCTGGACTTCGAAAAAAAGCAGTGGCAGGAAAATTTAATAATCAACTTGTTGATTTAACTCGTCCACTTGAAGAAGATGGGGCAATTGAAATTGTTACACCTGGTACTGATGAAGCTCTAGAGGTATTACGTCATTCAACTGCCCATTTAATGGCTCAAGCATTAAAACGAATTTATGGAGATGTTAAATTCGGCGTTGGTCCAGTGATTGACGGTGGTTTTTACTACGACTTTGATATGGATGAAAAAGTATCATCAGATGACTTTGAAAAAATCGAAAAAACAATGAAACAAATTGTTAACGAAAATTATAAAATTGAACGTAAAGTGGTTTCTCGTGAGGAAGCAAAAGAGTTCTTTAAAGATGATCCATATAAATTAGAATTAATTGATGCAATTCCTGAAGATGAGAATGTAACATTATACACTCAAGGTGAATTTACAGATTTATGCCGTGGTGTTCATGTACCATCAACTTCAAAAATTAAAGAATTTAAACTGCTTTCTACGGCAGGTGCATATTGGCGTGGAGATAGTGACAATAAAATGTTACAACGTATATATGGTACTGCTTTCTTTGATAAAAAAGATTTAAAAGCACATTTAGAAATGTTAGAAGAACGTCGTGAACGTGATCATCGTCGTATTGGTAAAGATTTGGAGTTATTTACAAATAATCAACTTGTTGGTGCTGGTCTTCCACTATGGTTACCAAATGGCGCAACAATTCGCCGTGAAATTGAACGTTATATTGTAGATAAGGAAGTAAGCATGGGATATGATCATGTATATACTCCAGTTCTAGCTAATGTTGAACTTTATAAAACTTCAGGTCATTGGGATCACTATAGAGATGATATGTTCCCACCAATGAAATTAGATGAAACTGAAGAAATGGTATTACGTCCAATGAACTGTCCACACCATATGATGGTTTATAATAATAAACCACATTCTTATCGTGAATTACCAATTCGTATTGCTGAATTAGGTACTATGCATAGATATGAAGCAAGTGGTGCAGTATCAGGCTTACAACGTGTAAGGGGTATGACTTTAAATGATTCTCATATCTTTGTACGTCCTGACCAAATTAAAGATGAATTCAAACGCGTTGTTCATATGATACAAGATGTTTATGAAGACTTTGGTTTTGAAGATTACACTTTCAGATTAAGTTACAGAGACCCTGAAGATAAAGAAAAATATATGGACGATGATGACATGTGGAATAAAGCTGAATCTATGCTTAAAGAAGCAGTAGATGAAATGGGATTACCATATGTTGAAGCCATTGGAGAAGCAGCATTCTATGGTCCTAAATTAGATGTTCAAGTTAAAACTGCAATGGGTAAAGAAGAAACACTTTCAACTGCACAAATTGATTTCTTACTACCTGAACGATTTGATCTATCTTATATTGGTAGTGATGGTGAAAATCACCGTCCTGTTGTTATTCATCGTGGCGTAGTTTCAACTATGGAACGTTTTGTAGCTTTCTTAACTGAAGAAACTAAAGGTGCTTTCCCAACATGGTTAGCTCCAAAACAAGTTGAGATTATCCCTGTAAATGTAGATTTACATTATGACTATGCAAGAAATTTACAAGACGAATTAAAATCTCAAGGCGTTCGTGTAGAGATTGATGATCGTAACGAAAAAATGGGCTATAAAATTCGAGAGGCACAAATGCAAAAAATTCCTTATCAAATTGTAGTAGGAGATAAAGAAGTTGAAAACAACGAAGTGAATGTTCGTAAGTATGGCTCACAAGATCAAGAAACAATAGAAAGAGATGAATTTATCTGGAACTTAGTAGATGAAATTCGTCTAAAAAAACGTAGATAGTCTTGATAAAATAATATCCTTAATGTATATTACAAAGTAGTTAAATAAAAATGAGTTAGAGGTTGCATCTTTAAAAAGTAATACTTCAGAAGTTGATATGGAACGTATGTTGAAAGTATGAAAGGTAAAGATGCCGAAACAAATGATAACCATACTTATGATTTGTTGGGACAGTTATCGAATAGAAACTGTACTGTCACAGTTTGTGATGTGCTACCGATATAGATTAAGTAATGGGTGCATATCTTAACGGTATGTACCTATTTTTTAATTTGTAATTTGATTTACATATCATTTATAAAAATTAAGTATGTTAATTATCTTCACATAACAAATAAATACTTAGCTAACCTCTACATTAAGAAAGGGAGCTTATATGAGTAAAGTTGAAAATCAAGATAGCGGTATGAAGAGAGGGTTAAAAGATCGTCATATCTCTATGATTGCAATGGGAGGCTGTATTGGTACAGGTCTATTTATGACATCAGGTGGTGCTATTCACGATGCTGGTGCATTAGGTGCGCTTATTGCATATGCAATTATTGGAGCTATGGTCTTCTTTTTAATGACTTCTTTAGGAGAAATGGCTACGTATTTACCTGTTTCAGGTTCATTTAGTACCTATGCAACACGATTTGTAGATCCATCATTAGGATTCGCATTAGGTTGGAACTATTGGTTTAACTGGGTAATTACTGTAGCGGCAGATGTAACTATTGCAGCGCAAGTCATTCAGTATTGGACACCTATGGCGGGGATTCCAGCATGGGTATGGAGTTGTATCTTTATAGTTATTATTTTCGCATTAAATTCTTTATCTGTAAGAGTATATGGTGAAAGTGAATATTGGTTTGCACTTATAAAAGTGATTACAGTAATTATTTTTATAATTATCGGTATTTTAACTATATTAGGAATTATGGGTGGACATTTTGTAGGATTTGAGACATTTACTAAAGGTGATGGGCCAATCCTAGGTGGAAATCTTGGCGGTAGTTTACTTTCAATCCTAGGTGTATTCTTAGTTGCTGGGTTCTCATTCCAAGGTACTGAATTAATAGGTATTACTGCTGGAGAATCTGAGAATCCAGAACGTGCTGTACCAAAAGCAATTAAACAAGTTTTCTGGAGAATATTATTATTTTACATTTTAGCCATCTTTGTTATTGGTATGTTAATTCCTTATAATAGTAATGCTCTAATGGGTGGAGATAACGATGTTGCAACATCTCCATTTACACTTGTCTTTAAAAATGCAGGCTTAGCATTCGCTGCTTCATTTATGAATGCAGTTATTTTAACTTCAGTATTATCAGCTGGTAATTCAGGGATGTACGCATCAACACGTATGTTATATTCAATGAGTAAAG
Source organism: Staphylococcus sp. HMSC070D05 (assembly GCF_001815595.1). NCBI lineage: Bacteria > Bacillati > Bacillota > Bacilli > Caryophanales > Staphylococcaceae > Staphylococcus > Staphylococcus sp. HMSC070D05. The sequence continues at coordinate 56,225 of NZ_KV821090.1, forward strand.
ATAAATTAGCTTTCGCTTCGTTTGGTAAAACGAATAAACACGGCGTGCCATATTTATCATTGATTGCTACTGGCGTACTTGTAGTCGTTATTTTCTTAGTACAAAAGTTAAGCGGAAATGCTTATGAATATATTGTGGCTGCTAGTGGTATGACAGGTTTTATTGCTTGGGTAGGTATTGCCGTAAGTCACTATCGCTTTAGACGAGCATTTAATGTTCAACATCATCACAAATCAGAATTGAAATATAAAGCGAAATGGTTCCCATTCGGTCCAATATTTGCAGGTATATTATGTGTGATTGTGATTGTTGGACAAGATGTGGATTTCATTAAAACAGGTCACTTTGATCTTAATCGATTTATTATTACGTATATGGGTATTCCAGTATTTTTAGTATTCTTTATTTATCATAAATTAAGATATAAAACTAAAAAAATACCTCTTGAAGAAGTTGATTTAAGTCAAGATGTCTCAATGAATGAAGTAAAACATCACTAATTTAAAAAAACATTTGACATGCTTAATAAAAATTGATATGATTAATATCGTTGATTACGAAACGAACCAAGTAGAAACACCCGTTTCTCACCTGTAGCGACGCAAAAAGCTGTTGGCAGGTTAATCATGTCACACAATTATTGTGTATGAGTGAAGAGCGGGCAAGTATTGTCCGCTCTTTTTGCTTGGGAAAATTTCGTAAAATTTTGGGAGGTGTCAACCATAGCAAAAGATCAAACGCAAGTTAACGAAAAAATTCGCGCAAAAGAATTACGTTTAATTGGACAAAATGGTGACCAAATTGGTGTTAAATCTAAAAGAGAAGCTCTTGAGATGGCTGAAAGAGTTGCATTAGATTTAGTAGTTGTTGCACCAAATGCTAAACCACCTGTTGCAAGAATTATGGATTATGGTAAATATAAATTCGAACAACAGAAAAAAGAAAAAGAAATGAAGAAAAAACAAAAAGTTATCAATGTTAAAGAAATTCGTTTAAGTCCAACTATTGAGGAACACGATTTCCAAACTAAGTTGAAAAATGGACGTAAGTTCTTAACTAAAGGTGACAAATGTAAAGTTTCTATTCGTTTTAGAGGTCGGGCAATTACACACAAAGAAATTGGTCAACGTGTTTTAGAAAAATTTGCAGACGAATGTAAAGATATTGCCACTGTTGAACAAAAACCTAAAATGGAAGGGCGCCAAATGTTTATTATGCTAGCGCCTGTAAATGAAAAATAATTTACTTTTATTAGGAGGAAATGAATCATGCCAAAAATGAAAACTCACCGTGGAGCAGCTAAACGTGTTAAAAGAACTGGTTCAGGTCAATTAAAACGTTCTAGAGCTTTCACATCTCACTTATTTGCAAATAAAAATACTAAACAAAAACGTAAATTACGTAAAGCTAAACTAGTATCTAAAAGCGATATGAAACGCGTAAAACAATTATTAGCTTACAAAAAATAATTAATATTACTTTCGAACGATGATAAAGCGATATATTTAAGGAGGAATTTAACATGCCACGAGTTAAAGGTGGAACAGTAACAAGAGCACGTCGTAAAAAAACGATTAAATTAGCTAAAGGTTACTTCGGTTCAAAACATACATTATATAAAGTAGCAAAACAACAAGTTATGAAATCAGGTCAATATGCATTTCGTGACCGTCGTCAACGTAAACGTGATTTCCGTAAATTATGGATTACACGTATTAATGCAGCTGCACGTCAACATGACATCAGCTATTCTCGTTTAATGAACGGCTTGAAAAAAGCTGACATTAATATTAACCGTAAAATGCTTTCTGAAATTGCTATTTCAGACGATAAAGCTTTCAGTGAATTAGTATCAAAAGCTAAAGATGCTTTAAAATAATTAATATTTAAAAGCCATTAAGGTAACTATAAAACCTTATTGGCTTTTTTATTTTTTTATTCATCAAATATGCTTTAATAGAAATATGATAAATAAAAGAACCAGTTAAATATCATTGAGATTTAAATCATTGGTTTGTTAAACTATTAAAAAAGAATATTAATTTCAAGGAGTTAACTATGTCTAAATTTGATGAACAAATCATCGTCGTGTCAAGAGAATTATTATTTGATAATGAAAAAAATGCATTTAATGGATTCTTATCGAAAAACGATGTTCAAGGTGAAGAAATATTTAATACGTTTAAAAATTATGAAGTAAAAAGACGTGGAGATATGGAAGAAGATCCATCTTATAAACAACTTATTTCATATTGTCTTTTAGAAAATGAAAATGATGAAATCTTAGTATATCAACGTTTAAGTGGTGGCGGAGAAGAACGCTTACACGGACAGTCTTCAGTGGGTGTTGGTGGACATATGAATAATGTTGTTGGCGCTGATTCAATTAATGAAGTTTTAAGAGTGAATGCACAAAGAGAACTTAATGAAGAAGTAGGATTATCTGACGATAGATCTCAAAATATGGAATATATTGGTTTTATTAATGATGATACTAATGCAGTAGGTAAAGTTCATATAGGCGTTGTTTTTAAAATTAAGGTGAAATCTAGTGATGTAGAAGTTAGAGAAACAGACACTTTAAAAATTAATTGGGTATCACAAGATGAAATAAATGATTTAAATCGTTTTGAATCATGGAGTGCGTTAATTTTAAAAGATTTAAAATAAAGGGGGCTCAATATGTCTGATATTATCCCTTTTCCTCAATCAAAGCAAAAATTATATCATAATATTTTAAATGCACAACAACAAAATAAATATAAAGAAATGTATCAATTGTTTGATATATATGAAGCTTCATTCGAGTTAGATAATCAATTATCTTTGATTAAATGTGACATGTTAAATGAATTAGGGTTATATTTAGAATTAAGAGAAGAAGCAATTATTTTCTTAAAAAAAGGTATACCTCATTACGACGAACTGATCATTTTCTATATTAAAGCATTAATAGGTTTAAATCAGAATTATGAAGCAATTGAAGTCATTAATCAAATCATTAATGAAGTGAAAGAACATAAAACTAGAATGGCACTCTTTCCATTAAAAGAATATGCACAATTTAAATTAGATGAAGACAAGAAACTTTCTAGTCAATTATTATCAGAATTTACTAGCTTAGATTTAAATCGTCAAACTAAGTTAATGATTAAACTCATTGATAACGGACATTATGAGTTTAGAAAGACGGTTGCTTTTTTATTATCTAGTCAAATAGAATCTTATAATTTGAAAAGTCTCATGCTTGAGTATTTACGTTTTTCAAATTATGATAGTGAAATAAAAATTGAAAAGTATGGTTATGAAGCCAACATCATACCTGCAACATTAAAAGGTTTAGAACACACAGATATGAAAACTACTGTTATTCCCAAAGTTCTCGATAGATTAGAAAATGGAGCTTTGAATATACAAAATGAAGCTCAGTATGTGTTGAATAATCATTCAATAAAACTATATCCACTTGATATATTTTCACTTTTTAATGAAGAAGATTGGGTAATAGCTTATGATGTTTATTTTAAGTCAATGATTGGTATAGAAGTAAGTGAAGCAAATCAAGAATTATTAACATTAATTTACCAGTTAGATAATTAAATGTGAGCAAATCATTTTAATTTACTTAAATGATTCTGTAAAGTTGAATTATTATTTAAAATCCCCTATAAAACATTGTTTGTGTCCATATTGGACCTATGATATAATAGGGAAGTTGAAAAAATTAAAAATGTAAGCATGGAGGTATTTATACATGACAGCAACTTGGGAAAAAAAAGAAGGTAACGAAGGTTTATTAAAAGTTACTGTTCCAGCAGAAAAAGTAAATAAAGCATTAGATCAAGCATTTAAAAAAGTGGTTAAACAAATTAACGTGCCTGGTTTCCGTAAAGGTAAAGTGCCTCGTCCAATTTTCGAACAACGCTTTGGCGTTGAAGCATTATATCAAGATGCAGTAGATATTCTTTTACCTGAAGCTTATGGTGAAGCAATTGAAGAAACTAAAATCAATCCAGTAGCTCAACCTGAAATTAATGTAACCCAAATTGAAAAAGGTAAAGATTTTGAATTTGAAGCAACAGTGACTGTTGAACCTGAAGTTAAATTAGGAGATTATAAAGGTCTTGAAGTTGAAAAACAAGATTCTGAATTAACTGATAAAGATTTACAAGATGCAATTGATCATAGTTTAGGTCATTTAGCTGATATGGTTGTTAAAGAAGATGGTGCAGTTGAAGAAGGAGACACTGTAAATATTGACTTTGATGGTTATGTAGATGGCGAACAATTTGAAGGTGGCCAAGCTGATGGTTATGATTTAGAAATCGGTTCAGGTTCATTTATTCCAGGATTTGAAGATCAATTAGTAGGTGTTAAAACTGGAGAAGAAAAAGAAGTTGTTGTAACATTCCCAGAAGAATATCACGCTGAAGAATTAGCTGGTAAAGAAGCTACATTCAAAACTAAAGTAAATGAAATTAAATACAAAGAAGTACCTGAATTAACTGATGAAATTGCAAATGAATTAGATTCAGATGCTAATTCAGTAGATGAGTATAAAGAAAACTTACGCAAACGTTTATCAGAACAAAAAGCACAAGATGCTGAAAATGCGGAAAAAGAAGAAGCAATTAATAAGGCAACTGAAAATACAACAATTGATATTCCACAAGCTATGGTTGACACTGAATTAGATCGTATGGTTCAAGAATTTGGTCAAAGAATCCAACAACAAGGTTTAGACTTACAAACTTACTTCCAAATTTCTGGTCAAGATGAATCTCAATTAAGAGAACAAATGAAAGATGATGCAGAGCAACGTGTTAAAACAAATTTAACATTATCGGCAATTGCAGATGAAGAAAATATCGAAGTCACAGATGAAGATATTGATAAAGAATTAGAAAAAATGAGCAGTCAATTTAATATCTCAGTAGAAGATATTAAACAAACTCTTGGTAATACTGATATCATTAAAAATGATGTACGTATTCAAAAAGTGATTGACTTATTAAGAGACAACGCTAAATATGTTGATTCAGCTAAAGACGATAAAAAAGAAGACAAATAATAAACTTTTAAATTGATATAAAGTTTAAAAATAAGTAGCAGGTGCATCATTATATGTATCTGCTACTATATGTTTTAAGCATTTTAGTTGTTAACTATTAATTTGCATTGTAGAATGCTATCTAGTATAGTCGTTTAAGGATAGAGGTGTAAATGAATGTTTAAATTTAATGAAGATGAAGAAAATTTAAAATGTTCTTTCTGTGGTAAGGACCAAGATCAAGTTAAAAAATTAGTAGCAGGCAGTGGTGTATACATTTGCAATGAATGTATCGAACTATGTTCTGAAATTGTTGAAGAAGAATTAGCTCAAGCTACTTCAGAAGAATTTACTGAATTACCGACGCCTAAAGAAATTATGGATCATTTAAATGAATATGTTATTGGCCAAGAAAAAGCTAAAAAATCTTTAGCAGTGGCAGTTTACAATCATTACAAACGTATTCAACAATTAGGTCCAAATGAAGATGATGTTGAGTTACAAAAAAGTAATATCGCTTTAATTGGACCAACGGGTAGTGGTAAAACTTTACTTGCACAAACACTTGCTAAAACATTGAATGTACCATTTGCTATTGCAGATGCAACAAGTTTAACTGAAGCAGGTTATGTTGGTGATGATGTTGAAAATATTTTACTACGTTTAATTCAAGCTGCTGATTTTGATATTGATAAAGCAGAAAAAGGAATTATTTATGTAGACGAAATTGATAAAATTGCTAGAAAATCTGAAAATACTTCAATTACGCGTGATGTTTCTGGTGAAGGTGTGCAACAAGCATTACTTAAAATTTTAGAAGGTACAACAGCAAGTGTACCACCTCAAGGTGGACGTAAACATCCTAACCAAGAATTGATTCAAATTGACACAACTAATATTTTATTTATATTAGGTGGTGCGTTTGATGGTATTGATGAAGTGATTAAACGCCGTTTAGGTGAAAAAGTCATTGGTTTTGCTAGCAACGAAGCAGATAAGTACAATGAAGAAGCTTTATTAGCACAAATTCGTCCTGAAGATTTACAAGCATATGGTTTAATTCCAGAATTTATTGGACGTGTACCAATTGTTGCTAATTTAGAAACACTAGATGTTGAAGCACTTAAAAATATTTTAACGCAACCTAAAAACGCGTTAGTTAAGCAATATACAAAAATGTTAGCTCTTGATAATGTTGAATTAGAATTTACTGAAGAAGCTTTGGCAGCAGTCAGTGAAAAAGCAATTGAACGAAAAACTGGAGCGCGTGGATTACGATCAATTATAGAAGAATCTTTAATTGATATTATGTATGATGTACCTTCAACAACTGATGTTGCTAAAGTGGTAGTAACTGCTCAAACAATTAATGAGGAAATCGAGCCTGAAATGTATGATTCAGAGGGGAATTTATTGAACGGTACTAAAACTTCAGCTTAATGATCAACCATATAATAAGGAAGTGGTGATAGAATTCATTTGAGTTCGAAACTGCTTCCTTATTTTTATACATATCATTTTAAAAAAAAATTTAGATTTTTAAACATTTATATTATAATAAAGCAGCTATAACAATGAAGAGGTGTTTGAATATGAATATTAACCCAAATAATATAGAAATAATGATTAGTGCAGTGAAAGAAGAACAATATCCTGAAACCAATTTAACTGAAATCGCTTTAAGTGGACGTTCTAATGTGGGTAAGTCTTCTTTTATTAATAGTATGATTGGTAGAAAAAATATGGCTCGTACTTCACAGCAGCCTGGAAAAACGCAAACTCTAAACTTCTATAATATTGATGAACAACTTATTTTTGTTGATGTTCCTGGATATGGATATGCAAAAGTAAGTAAATCACAGCGTGAAAAATTTGGGAAAATGATAGAAGAGTATTTAACTAAACGAGAAAATTTAGGTTTAGTCATTCAACTTGTAGATTTACGACATAATCCTACCGAAGATGATGTATTAATGTATAATTATTTGAAACATTTCGATTTGCCAACACTAGTCATTTGTACTAAGGAAGATAAAATTGCGAAAGGTAAAGTTCAGAAACATATAAAAAATATAAAACAAAAATTAGATTTAGATCCAAACGATACAATTATAAGTTACTCTTCTATTCAAAACTCTAAACAGCAATATATTTGGGATATGATTTCTAACTATATAAATTAAAAGAAATATTTTGTAATTAAGTGACGAAATTTTGACTTCACATTAGAATGTTTCTAATTTATTTGAGCATCAAACTTAAATTCATTATAAAATGTGTTATACTATCGGTATTGTTAGTATATGGAGGGCGTTATAAATGCATTTTATTGCTATTAGCATAAATCATCGTACTGCTGATGTAGCTTTAAGAGAGCAAGTTGCTTTTAGAGATGATGCCTTACGATTAGCCAATGAAGATTTATTCGAAACTAAAGCAATTTTAGAAAATGTAATATTATCGACATGTAATCGTACAGAGGTATATGCTGTAGTGGATCAAATTCATACAGGACGATATTATATTCAACGATTTTTAGCTCGTTCATTTGGATTTGAAGTAGATGATATTAAAGCAATGGCTGAAGTGAAAGTAGGGGACGAAGCAGTAGAACATCTATTGCGTGTAACTTCAGGGTTAGATTCAATTGTGTTAGGAGAAACACAAATTTTAGGGCAAATGCGTGATGCATTTTTCTTAGCGCAAGATTTAAAAACAACTGGAACTATCTTTAACCATCTATTTAAACAAGCAATTACTTTTGCTAAAAAAGCGCATAATGAAACAGATATCGCAGATAATGCTGTAAGTGTTTCATATGCTGCTGTGGAATTATCAAAAAAAGTATTAGGTAGATTAAAAAATAAACATGCTGTTATTATTGGTGCAGGCGAAATGAGTGAATTGTCGTTATTAAATTTACTTGGCTCAGGCATTAATGATATTACAATTGTAAATCGAACAGAAAGTAAAGCTAGAATTTTAGCTGAAAAACATCAAGTCAGTTATGATAAGCTAGAATCTTTACCTAGTTTATTAACTTCAACTGATATTGTTATTAGTTCTACGAATTCACCAGATTATATGATTACTAAAAGTATGATTAATCAGGCATTATCATATAGAAAATCTAAATTATTATTATTAGACATTGCAGTACCACGAGATATTGAACCATGTCATAATTTAAGTGATGACGTATTTAATTATGATGTAGATGATTTAAAAGGTTTAGTTGATGCTAACTTAAAAGAACGACAAATGGCGGCTGAAGCTATTTCTAATGAAATTCCTGCTGAAATTAAAGCACATAATGATTGGGTAAATATGTTGGGTGTAGTTCCTGTAATAAGAGCTTTACGTGAAAAAGCAATGACTATTCAAGCTGAAACAATGGATAGTATTGATAGAAAATTACCAAATCTATCTGAACGAGAGCGAACAGTCATTTCTAAGCATACTAAAAGTATTATTAATCAAATGTTGAAAGATCCAATTAAACAAGCTAAGGAATTGAGTAACGATAAAAAGAGTAATGAAAAATTAGAGCTATTTCAAAATATATTTGATATTGAAGCCGAAGATCCTTATAAAGCAGTGAAAGAATGTAAAAAAGAAAAGGAACTTTCAATACGACATATCTTTAGTTTTGAATAAGCATATTAAAATGGTGATAATATGCAAGAAACGCTATTTATTAGATTTCATGAAATTATATTAATTGTATATTTAATTAGCATTCTTTGTTATTTTATTGACTTTGTTCGAAAAAGTCATAAGATTAGAGTACTTGGAATTTATGCCTTAGGGATTGTTTGGTTTTTACAAACAATCTCTTTGTCTATGTATATTACTTCGCATAGTGATGTATTGCTTAATTCCATATTTGATGTTTTTTTCTTCTTGTCATGGATTATTATTTCTATTTCTTTAGTTTTAAATATTATTAAAGTTCTAAGTTTTTCCGTGTTTTTTTTGAATGTAATTGGATTTGTCTTATTAACGATGAATACATTTAGACCTGAACACTATACAAACAGTATACAAAGAGTACAAGTTATAAATGAATTATTACTTGTACATGTAGGGCTTGCAGTATTGAGTTATGCTTTTTTTGCACTTGCATTTGTAAATGCATTGCTATACATCATTCAATATAAAAACCTTAAAGAAAAAAACTTTAATCAGAAATATTTTAGAATTGGCAGTGTAGCAACGCTTGAGAAAATTATATTTTTTTCAACTTTGGGTGGTTTAGTGATATTAATATTGAGTATAATTTTAATTGCTCAATGGGGAATCTATGCGGTTGGTGTGTCAATATTTAAAGATCCGAAGGTTATGTTGTCTGTCATTATTACTCTTCTTTATACAGGATATATTGTTATGTATTTAAAAAAGAAAATTATCTCAATTAATTTAATTTATTTTAATATTATGATATTTTGCCTGTGTATGGTGAATTTATTCTTCACTACTCATTTTAATTAAAAGAAAACTTATGTAGGAGGCCTTATTTATGCGTAAATTAGTTGTGGGTTCACGTAGAAGTAAACTTGCTTTAACACAAAGTAAACAATTCATTGATAAATTAAAAGCTATTGATCCATCTTTAGAAATTGAAATTAAAGAGATTGTCACAAAGGGAGATCGAATTGTGAATCAACAACTATCTAAGGTTGGAGGAAAAGGCCTATTTGTTAAAGAGATTCAAAATGAACTATTTAACAACGACATCGATATGGCAATACACTCATTAAAAGATGTTCCTAGTATTATTCCAGAAGGTTTAACATTAGGTTGTATTCCTGATAGAGAAATACCATTTGATGCCTATATTGCTAAAAATCATGTACCATTAGAAGAACTTCCTAAGAATAGTATAGTTGGTACAAGTTCATTAAGAAGAGGCGCACAAATATTATCTAAATATCCTCATCTGAAAATTAAATGGATTCGTGGTAATATTGATACACGTTTAAATAAATTAGAAACTGAAGATTATGATGCAATTATTTTAGCAGCAGCTGGACTCAAACGTATGGGTTGGTCTGATGACGTAGTAACAGCTTATTTAGATAAAGACACATTACTACCTGCAATCGGTCAAGGCGCTCTTGGCATTGAGTGCCGTAGTAACGATATTGAACTTCTCGAGTTATTGCAAAAAGTTCACAATAATGAAGTAGCAAATTGTGTAACGGCCGAACGAACATTTTTAGCTGCAATGGATGGAAGTTGCCAAGTTCCAATTGGTGGATACGCGAATTATAACAATAATAATGAAATTGAGTTTACAGGTTTAATCATGACACCAGATGGTAAGAAACGTTATGAACATACTGAAGTAGGGACTGACCCTGTAAAAATAGGGAACAGAGTAAGTGAGATACTTAAAGAACAAGGTGCGTATGAAATTATAAGAAAATTAAACGAAGAAGCATCGCATTAATACTAAATCTTAGTAGAGGTGTTATAGTTAGATGAAACCAGTGATAGTTATGACGCAAACGAGTAAAGTACAGAGTGATATGGTAGAAGTCATTCATAAGCCATTTATCAAAATTCAATCACTTGAATTTGATACTCAACTCTTGCATGATAATTATGACTGGCTTATTTTTTCTTCAAAGAATGCCGTACATTTATTTTATAAATATTTAGAGTACGTGAATGTAAAACATATTGCAGCAGTAGGCGCTAAAACTGCACAGTTATGTAAACAGTTAGGTATAAATGTAGATTTTATACCAAATGATTATTCTCAAGAAGGTTTGTTAGAAGGATTAAATCTAGAAAAATCATCTATTTTAATTCCGAGTAGTGCACAGGCAAGGTCAAAATTGCAACAAACACTCGCTGAACATAATAATGTTGTGAAAATTGACTTGTATACGCCTATAGCAGATAGAGAGAATATTATTGAAGTTATCAATCTAATTCGACACAATCAAGTTGAAGCATTAACATTTTCAAGTTCATCTGCAGTGCGTTATTATTTTAGTGAGGCTTTTCCTAAGCATTTTAAAAATTACTATGCTATAGGTCAACAAACTGCAAATAGCATTAGAGCCTATGGTTATGAACCTTATATTGCAGATAAACAAACTTCTGAAGCATTAATAAACACATTTTTAGAAAGTAGGAATAAATAATGAAATTCGATAGACATAGAAGATTACGCTCTTCAGCTACAATGAGAAGTTTAGTAAGAGAAAATCATGTTAGAAAAGAAGATTTAATTTATCCAATCTTTGTAGTAGAAAAAGATAATGTTAGAAGCGAAATTAAATCGTTACCTGGTGTATATCAAATAAGTTTAAATCTATTAGATGATGAAATTAATGAAGCGTATGAGTTAGGTATTAGAGCGATTATGTTCTTTGGCGTACCTAATGAAAAAGATGATGTGGGTTCTGGCGCATACGATCATAATGGCATCGTTCAAGAAGCAACACGTAGAGCAAAAAAACTTCATAAAGATTTATTAATCGTTGCTGATACTTGTTTATGTGAATATACGGATCATGGTCATTGCGGTATCATTGATGATCATACGCATGATGTTGATAACGACAAATCTTTACCATTATTAGTTAAAACAGCAATTTCCCAAGTCGAAGCTGGCGCTGACATTATTGCTCCAAGTAATATGATGGATGGTTTTGTTACCGAAATTCGACAAGGTTTAGATGAAGCTGGGTACTATAATATTCCAATTATGAGCTATGGCATTAAGTATGCTTCTAGTTTCTTTGGACCATTTAGAGATGCTGCAGATTCAACTCCTTCATTTGGAGATAGAAAAACGTATCAAATGGATCCAGCTAATCGTTTAGAAGCACTAAGAGAATTAGAAAGTGACTTAAAAGAAGGCGCGGACATGATGATTGTTAAACCAGCTTTAAGTTATTTAGATATTGTTAGAGATGTAAAAAATAACACTAATATTCCTGTTATTGCTTATAATGTTAGTGGTGAATATGCTATGACTAAAGCAGCGTCTCAAAATGGTTGGATAGATGAAGAACGTGTGGTTATGGAACAAATGGTATCAATGAAACGTGCAGGCGCAGATATGATTATTACTTATTTCGCGAAAGATATTTGCCGTTACTTAGATAAATAATGGTTAAGGAGGAACGAGTTAATGACTTATGAAAAATCACAAGAAGCAATGCACATTGCTGAAACACTTATGCCTGGTGGTGTCAATAGCCCTGTAAGAGCATTTAAATCAGTAGATACACCAGCAATTTTTATGGATCATGGTGAAGGTTCGAAAATTTATGATATAGATGGCAATGAATACATTGATTACGTATTAAGTTGGGGACCATTAATTTTAGGTCATAAAAATAAACAAGTCATTAGTAAATTACATGATGCTGTAGATAAAGGTACTAGTTTTGGTGCTTCAACACTAGAAGAAAACAAATTAGCTGAACTTGTTATTGAAAGAGTGCCTTCAATTGAAAAAGTAAGAATGGTTTCTTCAGGTACTGAAGCTACTTTAGCGGCATTAAGACTTGCTAGAGGTTACACTGGTAGAAATAAAATTGTTAAGTTTGAAGGATGCTATCACGGACATAGCGATTCATTGCTTATCAAAGCAGGTTCAGGTGTAGCAACTTTAGGTCTTCCAGATTCACCAGGAGTACCTGAAGGCACAGCTAAAAACACAATTACAGTACCTTATAATGATTTAGAGGCGATTAAAGTAGCATTTGAAAATTATGGAGATGATATTGCTGGTGTGATAGTAGAACCAGTTGCAGGAAATATGGGGGTTGTTCCTCCTAAAAAAGGTTTCTTAGAAGGATTAAGGGAAGTCACTAAAGAATATGGTTCTTTACTTATCTTTGATGAAGTCATGACAGGTTTCCGAGTAGGGTATAACTGTGCTCAAGGTTATTTTGGAGTGACACCAGATATCACATGCTTAGGAAAAGTGATTGGCGGTGGTTTACCTGTAGGTGCTTTTGGAGGCAAAAAAGAAATTATGGATAAAATTGCTCCAGTAGGTAATATTTATCAAGCGGGAACTCTGTCTGGTAATCCTTTAGCAATGACAAGTGGTTATGAAACACTAAATCAATTAACGCCTGAATCATATGAGTATTTCCAAGAATTAGGCGATATATTAGAAAAAGGACTTAAAGAGGTATTTGCTAAACATAATGTTCCTATTACAGTAAATAGAGCTGGTTCTATGATTGGTTATTTCTTAAATAAAGGACCTGTAACCAACTTTGAAGAAGCGAATCAAAGTGATTTAGAGCTATTTAGTAATATGTATAGAGAAATGGCTAAAGAAGGCATATTTTTACCACCTTCTCAGTTTGAAGGAACATTCTTATCTACCGCACATACCAAAGAAGATATTGAAAAAACGATTCATGCTTTTGATAATGCATTAAGCAGAATTGTTTAATATTTAAAAGTTAATATAATAAAAGTGGAACAAAGATGAGATCATATCATCGTTCCACTTTTTTTAATTTAAATGCTTTTACTCTAGAAAGAAGTGATGATTTTTGAGGCGAATTTGGCTAAATAATATTATATTATTAATAATAGCGATGATCATGAGTTTAATATTAAAATTATCTCATATGCTTTTACCCTTTATGTTTGGGCCCATTATTGCCTCAATTCTTGTGGTTAAAGTACTAAAACTAAATATTAAATGGCCTTTTTGGATGAGTCAAATTGGCTTAATATTACTTGGAGTACAAATAGGATCTACGTTTACATCACAAGTCATTAACGATATCAAAAATGATTGGTTAACCATTGTGACGGTGACTGTTTTACTCATCACGTTATCATTATTGATTGCTTATTTTTTCAAAAAAATTGCAAGAGTTAATACTGAAACTGCTATCTTGAGTGTAATACCTGGTGCTTTAAGTCAAATGTTAATTATGGCTGAAGAAGATAAAAAAGCGAATATCTTAGTAGTAAGTTTAACCCAAACATCTAGAGTTATTTTTGTAGTCGTACTTGTACCACTGATTTCTTTTTTGTTTAGCAATTCATCGTCAAGTGAAGAGATGATTCATAAAGCTACACCATTAACAAGAGCTTTAACTGTGCCTCAAATTGCTTTAATTATGATTACTATAGTTGTTGTTTATTTCTTAATGTCAAAAATAAATTTTCCAACAAAACAATTACTAGCTCCAATTATCGTTTTAATTGTTTGGAATTTATCAACTCATCTGACTTTTACTTTAGATAATTATATTCTTGCTTTTGCACAAGTGATTTATATGATTAGAATTGGTTTACAAATTGCACATTTATTAGGTGATTTAAAAGGTCGCATTGCTATAGCAATTATGTATCAAAATATAAGTTTAATTTTAGGGTCATTTTTGATGGTTTTTATTGTTCATTTGTTTACTCATAATTCATTAAATGAATTATTTTTAGGTGGAGCTCCTGGAGGTATGAGTCAAATTGTGCTAGTTGCCATAGCTACCGGTGCAGATGTTGCTAAGATATCAAGTTTTCACATATTTAGGATATTTTTTATATTATTTTTAGTAGCACCAATAATTAATTACTTTTTAAAACGAAAAAAAAGTAATAATAAATAATAAGGAGTAGAACTACGAATTCAAAATAATCTGTTCTACTCTTTTTAATATTTAATGATTAGGCTTTGAAGGACATCCTTCTAAGTGAGCATCATATAGACCAGCCGCTTCCATAAAAGAGAATATAGTCACAGGTCCTAAAAATTTAAAACCATAAGCTTTTAAATCTTTTGAAAGTTGTTTTGCTCTTTCATCAACAGTGATACGTTCTGAAGGAGTTTTATAGTGCAAATCAATAGGATGTCCATCAACATATGACCATAAAAACTTACTGAAGCTACCATATTCTTTTTCAATTTGTAAATAACCCTTAGCTTGAGATACTATGGCTTCTAATTTCTTTCTATTATGTACGATATTTGGAAAGGTCATTAAAGCATTAATATCTTTCTCTGTCATTTTAGAAATTTTTATAGGATCAAATTGATGAAATGCTTTTTCATAAGCCTTTTTCTTTTTTAATATAGTTAACCAAGATAAACCAGCGTGTTGAGATTCAAGTGCAAGTAATTTGAAAAGTGACAGACTATTAAAATCTGGTTGTCCCCATACTTTATTATGATAATCTAAATAAATAGGGTCTGTAGTTCCAAAGGCACATGCGTTCATAAATATTCCTCCAAAAGATTGACTTATCATTGTTTTCTATTATACTATTAATTAGTAATTAAATATATTTTTTGGGAAGAGTACGTTTGATACTTATCAAAGAGAGCATATGGACGGTGTAAATATGTATAATGATCAAACTGAAGGTAGCCCACAAGTTCTTTTATTGAATACACATATAATAGTAGATAGAAGCGTGTATGAGCGTTAATCATAAATAAGTGCAAGAAGATATGGAGGTATCGTCTTGAATTTAGGTGGTACCACGGAGCATCCGTCCTATATATTAGGAAGGATGCTTTTTTATTTTAGGAGGTTATTTCAATGAAAATGGAATCAAAGTATAATCCTCGTGAAGTTGAAGCGGGGCGTTATGAAGAATGGGTAAAAAATGAATACTTTAAACCTCTAGAAGATGAATCTAGAGAAGCATATACAATTGTTATTCCACCACCGAATGTGACTGGTAAATTACATTTAGGACATGCTTGGG
Organism: Staphylococcus sp. HMSC070D05; assembly: GCF_001815595.1. Classification (NCBI taxonomy): domain Bacteria; kingdom Bacillati; phylum Bacillota; class Bacilli; order Caryophanales; family Staphylococcaceae; genus Staphylococcus; species Staphylococcus sp. HMSC070D05. The sequence continues at coordinate 71,982 of NZ_KV821090.1, forward strand.
ATACGACATTACAAGATATTATTACTCGAATGAAACGTATGCAAGGATACGATACGCTTTATTTACCTGGTATGGATCATGCGGGTATTGCAACACAAGCTAAAGTAGATGCTAAATTAAAAGAACAAGGTATTTCTCGTCATGATATAGGACGTGAAAAATTTTTAGAACATGCTTGGTCTTGGAAAGAAGAGTATGCATCTTTTATTCGTAAACAATGGGCTAAATTAGGCTTAGGTCTTGATTATAGTAGAGAACGTTTTACTCTTGATGACGGCTTAAGTAAAGCGGTTAGAAAAGTATTTGTTGATTTATATAATAAAGGAATTATTTATCGTGGAGAGCGAATTATAAATTGGGATCCAGTCGCACGTACAGCATTGTCAGATATAGAAGTGATTCACGAAGATGTGCAAGGTCATTTTTATCATTTTAAATATCCTTATGCTGATGGTAATGGATATATTGAAATTGCCACTACTCGTCCTGAAACAATGCTAGGGGATACTGCTATAGTCGTTAATCCAAATGATGATCGTTATAAAGATGTCATCGGAAAAAAAGTGATTTTACCAATTATTGGTAGAGAATTACCAATTTTAGCAGATGAATATGTTGATATTGAATTTGGTAGTGGTGCTATGAAAGTTACACCTGCACATGATCCTAATGATTTTGAAATTGGTCAGAGACATCATTTAGAAAATATTATCGTAATGGATGAAAATGGAAAAATGAATGACAATGCATCTCAGTATGCTGGTTTAGATCGTTTCGAATGTCGTAAAAAATTAGTAGAAGATTTAAAAGCTCAAGATTTAGTGATTAAAATTGAAGAACATATGCATTCTGTAGGTCATTCAGAACGTTCTGGTGCAGTAGTAGAACCTTATTTATCTACACAATGGTTTGTAAAAATGAAACCCCTTGCGCAACAAGCACTAGATAATCAAAAAACAGATAATCGAATTGATTTTTATCCACCACGCTTTGAAAATACATTTAATCGTTGGATGGAAGAAATTAGAGATTGGACTATTTCTAGACAATTATGGTGGGGTCACCAAATTCCAGCTTGGTATCATAATGAAACAGGTGAAGTATATGTTGGAGAAGAAGCACCTGCTGATATCGAAAATTGGACTCAAGATGAAGATGTGTTAGATACATGGTTCTCAAGTGCGTTATGGCCATTCTCAACTTTAGGTTGGCCTAATGAAGAAGCAAAAGATTATCAACATTACTATCCAACGAATGTTCTTGTAACCGGTTATGATATTATCTTCTTCTGGGTAGCAAGAATGATTTTCCAAGGATTAGAATTTACTGGTAAGCGACCATTTAATGATGTACTTCTTCATGGTTTAGTAAGAGCTGAAGATGGTCGTAAAATGAGTAAATCACTTGGTAATGGTGTAGATCCAATGGATGTTATCGAAGAATATGGAGCAGATAGTTTACGTTACTTCTTAGCAACAGGTTCTTCTCCAGGTAATGACTTACGTTATTCTACCGAAAAAGTTGAATCTGTATGGAACTTTATTAATAAAATTTGGAATGGCGCTCGCTTTAGCTTGATGAATATTGGAGAAGACTTTAAAGTGGAAGACATTGATTTATCTGGTAATTTATCTTTAGCGGATAAATGGATTTTAACACGACTAAATGAAACAATAGAGACCGTTACTAATCTGAGTGAAAAATATGAATTTGGTGAAGTTGGACGTGCTCTATATAACTTTATCTGGGATGAATTCTGTGATTGGTATATTGAAATGAGTAAAATACCAATGAATGGTGAAGATGAAGCTCAAAAACAAACAACACGTTCTGTTCTAAGTTATACACTCGATCAAATAATGAGAATGCTACATCCATTTATGCCATTTGTAACTGAAAAAATTTGGCAAAGTTTACCGCATGAAGGAGAAACAATTGTAAAAGCAGCATGGCCGACAGTTAAAGAAGAGTTTGTGTTTGATGAAAGTAAACAGACAATGGAACAATTAGTTGAAATTATTAAATCTGTGAGACAATCACGCGTGGAAGTAAATACACCACTTTCTAAATCAATCCCTATTCTCATTCAAGCTAAAAATGAAGAAATTAAAACAATCTTAGAAAAAAATGCTGATTATATTCATAGATTTTGTAATCCAAGTGAATTAACCATTGATACAAACGTAGATATTCCTGAAAAAGCGATGACAGCGGTAGTAGTTGCTGGTAAAGTAATTTTACCGTTAGAGGGACTTATTGATATGGATAAAGAAATTGAACGTTTAGAGAAAGAGTTAGACAAACTTCAAAAAGAGTTAGACCGTGTTGATAAAAAATTATCAAATGAGAATTTTGTTAATAAAGCACCTGAAAAGATTATAAATGAAGAGCGTGAAAAACAACAAAAATATCAAGAAAAATATAATGGTGTTAAAAACAGAATTGAACAATTAAAAGCATAGGAGAATTGTCAATGAATTACCTAGATAGCTTATATTGGATACATGAGCGCACTAAGTTTGGTATTAAACCTGGTGTTAAAAGAATGGAATGGATGCTTAACCACTTAAATAATCCTCAATTAAATATTCGCGGTATTCATGTGGGTGGAACAAATGGTAAAGGTTCTACAGTAGCTTATTTAAGAGCTGCATTAGTTGAGAATGGATATGAAGTTGGAACATTTACTTCTCCTTTTATTGAAACGTTTAATGAACGAATTAGTTTAAATGGTTATCCGATTTCAAATGACGAAATAGTTGAATTAGTAAAGCGAGTTAAACCAGTAAGTGAAGCGTTAGAACAAGAAACCGAACTCGGTTCTGCAACAGAATTTGAAATTATAACAACAATGATGTTTTTATATTTTGGAGATATACATCCTGTAGATTTCGTTATTGTAGAAGCGGGACTAGGAATTAAAAATGATTCAACTAATGTGTTTACTCCTATTCTTTCAATTTTGACAAGTATAGGATTAGATCATACTGATATTTTAGGAAGTACGTATTTAGATATTGCAAAAGATAAAGGTGCTATCATAAAACCTGATGTACCCGTCATCTATGCAGTGAAAAATGAAGAAGCTTTAAAATACATTAGAGATTTAGCAGAAAATCAGAATGCAAAGCCAATTGAACTAGATAGAGAAATCATTATTGTATCTGAAGATGATGAATTTACTTATAGATATAAAGATTATGAGTTAGAAACAATTATCTTAGATATGATAGGTGATCATCAAAAAGAAAATGCTTCATTAGCTATTACAGCTTTAATAGAGTTGAACGAAGAAAATATGATTGAATTAGATTTTAATAAAATGATTGATGCTATTGAAAGTGTTTGTTGGACAGGACGTATTGAGCAAGTTAAAGAAAATCCTCTTATTATTATTGACGGAGCACATAATAACGAAAGTGTTGAGGCATTAGTTTCAACAATCAAAAATTATTATGATCTTGAGAAAATGGATGTCTTATTTTCAGCAATTAAAGGTAAACCTGTAAATGAAATGTTAAGTAAATTACAAAATTTAGCTGGTACATTTTATTTTACTGAATTTGATTTTCATAAAGCCTTATCTAAACAAGAATTACTTGAGAGTATGGATGCTGATAATATCGAATATATTGATGATTATGTAGATTTTATAAATCACTATGATGGTAATGGCTTATTGATTACAGGTAGTTTATATTTTATAAGTGAAGTGAAATCGAAAGTTGAATTTGATTCATAATATATAGTATGTTAAATATTTAAATATGGCTATGAAGAAAGTTGTAAATTAAACTTCTTCATAGCTTTTTTATTAGTTATATCGTTGATAGATTAAGAGTGGGCTGATTATTTTTTATGAAGGTTTTATTCATTTTATCGAATTTAAAATACTTTAAAGAAGATATATATATTTATTGAAATGAATTTAATCTAATCCTCGTTATTCTATTTACTTAGACCATATTTTAGTTATAATGAAGGATATGAGGTGATCAGTATAATAGTATTATTAGCATTTACGTGTAGTGTCATATTTAGTTTTTTATATCAATTTTCAAGTATAGAGAAAGTGAATCTTCAATATTTCAAGCGACGATCACAATGTGATTATTGTCATACATCATTAAAGTGGTTTGATATTATACCATTATTAAGTTTCATATCCTTAAAAGGACGCTCGAGATGCTGTTCAAAGCCTTTAAAACGCTCCTATATTATAGGTGAATTATCCTCGTTTCTTATTGTCCCATATTTAATATTTATCGATATACATATAAATTATTCTCTCTTTATATTAACTTGTTTAATGTTGATAACGATGTCTCTAACCGATATTCAAACATTAACAATCAACAGTAACTTAATCCTCGTTTTTTTCTTTGTCGGTATATATATTTCTTCATTACATTTGATTTCATTTATATTTATTTTCTTTCTATTACATACATTTTTTCTATTAAATTCTAAAAGTATCGGGTACGGTGATATTTTATTACTTAGTATACTTTCTTTATTTTATACTTATGAATTTATGCTTCATCTAATATTATTAACTTGTGCAATTGGTCTCATATTTTATATCATCATGTTTCGTTTTAAGATACGTAAAATCCCACTTATTCCATTTATTTCAATCTCATATATTTTATTAATTAATTTTTCCAACAATATGATGTAACTAATAAAGAAAAGGTGATGTTTTTGAAAATTAAAGATATGGCCAAAAGTGAGCTTCCTAAAGAGAGACTCATTCAATATGGTGAAAAAAGTTTGTCTAACAGTGAATTATTAGCAATTTTAATTAACACTGGACGACAAGGGTTTTCAAGTATTGATATTGCGAATGAAATAATTAATAAAGTAAATAATTTAAAAGAATTAAAGTTACTTTCAATACATGATTTGTTAAAAATAAAAGGTATAGGACTGCATAAAGCTGTGACATTAAAAGCCGCTTTCGAATTGGGAGAAAGAATAAATAAACGTAATTCGATTGAAAAAGTAAAGATTAAATCTCCTAAAGATGTCGCAGATATGATGATGTCTAAAATGAAAGATTTAACTCAAGAGCATTTAATTGCTTTATTTTTAAATACTAAAAATATAGTGATTAAAGAGGAAACGATATTTATAGGAACATTAAACTCTTCAGTGATACACCCAAGAGAAGTCTTTAATGCTGCCATTAGAGCTTCATGTAATGCAATAATTGTGATTCATAATCATCCATCTGGAGATGTGACGCCTTCAAAAGAAGATATTGCTACTACAATTAGACTTAAAGAATGTGGAAAAATTCTAGGCATTGAATTACTTGACCACATTGTTATCGGTGATCAAAAATTTACTAGTTTAGTAGAGGAGGGATATGTCGTTTAAAAGATGAAAAATTATGTATAGTCTCATTGTTAAAATTTTAGTATAATAAGCCTTAATTACATATTTAGAGGTGTATGATGACTTTATTCTTAATCATAGGGGTATTAATACCTATTATTTACATAATGAGATTGAATATTAAACAAAAAACAATTCGTTTAAAAGAAACGCTTAATACTGTGTTATTATCGATTGTTGGTATTACAATTTTTTCTTTTATTGCAGTATTCGTCAATCATACGCATACTCAATTATATATTTTACTCATTAGTGATATAGTAACTGGAACGATATTTGGGGTACTATTAGCAACAATATATAAAATTTATGAATACTTGTCTCAAAGCAATCGTAAATAAAGCTAGTTAACTTTTCATACAATACAATCATAAACTAATTAATAAAGAGGTAGATTGTATCAATTACATTGAAAAGCAACTAGCTTTTTCATTATTTGATATAAGCTGAAAGCACATTAAAATTTTCTAAAATCCAAAGAACACCTTGATAGGCTAAATACAGTCCGAGAATAATAAAAGCAGCAGAGATTAAAAATCTTAAAAGTGCAAACCCTACTTTAAAAAGTATCACTGCAAGCAAGATAAGTAAAATAATTGTAAGAATGTTCATTTCTCACACTCCTCTAAATTTATTTTACGAGTGATATTAATTATTATAATATATTTTAAGAAAATGTTAATCAGTCTAAAGAATTTACTTAATTTACTTCTTTAGACCGATGGATAAAATCTATTTTATATTTATAATAATTTCGGTTTGAAATTGGAGGGATTTTATTGCGAATGGTATTTGGTATTTTTAAAAATATAGTAGCAGTTATTGCAATACTTAGTATTGTTTATTTTGCATTAAAATATGCTCCATTTTTAAGAGAACAGGACTGGAATCCTATGAATCAACATCACAGTAACCAATTCAGTCTTCCGCCAAGTAATCAAACATCGACACCAGTGCCTACTAATGGAAAAAGTTATACTATAGAAGAAAATAATTTACTTCAAAATATTCCTGCTAGTCAAACGAAAAATGTATTTAAATTTATAGATAAAAAAGAATTTATGGAAGTTTCAGGTATAGTTAGGATGGGATATAATGAAAATTATATTGTGGGGCAAAGAGATAATGAATTTATCATCTATAAATTTGGAAGTGATACGATTAAAGTCTTTAGTACGGAAATTGAAATGGATCAGGAATTAAATCGTCTAGGACAATCAATTACTTTAAAACCTCAGAATGAGTATTAAAAAATATAATTTGAAAAAAATAAATAAATGCGTTAATGTCTAAAATAGATACAATAATCTTTTGAAGGTTGGTGTAATATATGTCTGAACAATCTAAAGAAAAACAAGCAAATGAACAAGCAAAAGCACAAAATTTATTTTCTAAATGGAGAAAAGACGAAACGCTCTATGAAGAAGATAAAAAAGATAAGCCCAATAAAGAATCGTAAAATTAAATAAGATGACATTTGATAGGAGCAAGTACTAGAATTCAATGAAGATTCTGACTTGTTCCTTTTTTCTTCTTTGAAGATAATATTTAATATTATTCTTTATTTCAATCCTAGAGTAATATAAAATAGGATATAATAGTTTAAAATAAATAGTAGAGGTGTTATGAGTGTTAAATTTTTTCAAAAATAACAAGTTAATTGTTGTTTTTTGTGCAATAATTATTTTTATTGCATTGATTGGTTTGTCCATTCGTTCACAAACTCAATCACCTCCTGAGCAATATGTGGGGGACTCAGTGTCATTTGGTCAGAGAGTAATTAGTTACCCGGTAAATTTTGTGACTGGAGCTATAGGTGACTTCTTTAAATCTAACAAATCAAATAATAATAATGAAGTTAATCAATTAAAAGCAAAAAACGAAGCATTAGAAGCTGAAAATAAAAATTTAAAAAAAGAACTTGATATGACCGATGCTTCAAAATATGATGCAATTTCAGGTGCCATCATAGCACGTAATCCAGATCAATGGATGAATACAGTGATTATTGATAAAGGTAAAAAAGCTGGTGTAAGTAATAATATGGCAGTGTTTACTAGTGATGGTTTAATTGGAAGAGTAACTAGAGTGAATCAATTTTCTTCTCAAGTTGATTTACTTTCAACGAATACAAGAGCTGGAAAACTATCAGTCAATATTCAACATCATTCTAAAAATGTTTTTGGATTAATTGATCACTATGATAATAAAACTCAGGAATTAATTATTAGTAATATCAATAATAAGGATAAAATTTCAAAAGGTGACAAAGTAGTAACAAGTGGATTAGCCGATCAATTGCCAAGTGATTTATACATAGGAGAAGTGACGAAGGTAGAAAATGATGAATATGGTTTAGCAAAAGAAGTGAGAGTGAAAACTGGAGCTAATTTATCAGACATTCAACATGTATACATAGCGAAAAAAAGTAATAACACGGATTTCAATGAAAGAGAGACCCGATAATGAAAGCGTTCGTTTATATAATTATCGGTATCATCGTTTTTTATCTTGATACACTTATTAGTTTAGTTATTCCATTTCATATAGGCAACCTAACATTTATCTTAGTTCCTCATTTAACTCTAATGTATTTATTACTTTTATCCATTTATAGACCATTTATGGTCACATTATTACTAAGCATTTTTTTAGGTATTCTAACTGATATCTACTTTGGCAGTGTATATGGCTTATATTTGTTTGGTTATATATTCTTAATAACAATATTTAATAAATTTTTAAAGATTTTTTACCGAGACTATATTATGGTATATTGGTTCAGTATCATTGGTGTAATGATTCTTGAAATATTTGTAGCAATTATATATTCTGTCATTAGCTATGTAGAATTTGATTTACTAAGTTTTATATTACTACGTATTATTCCAACACTTATACTAAATATTATTTTATTAATTATTTTGATGCCTATATTCTTTAAATTTTTTAAAAAGCCAATATAATAGATTGACATTGAATATAAGTAATGGTAAGATGCAGTAGTTGAGTAGTTTTATAGCTACATACAACCGCTCAAATATAGGTTTAAGTGTTAAAATATTATTATTTTATCACCTGTATATGGCGTGACTTATAATTATAGGAGGTGCAAGGTATGTTTGCTATTATCGAAACAGGCGGTAAACAAATTAAAGTAGAAGAAGGTCAAGAAATCTTCGTTGAAAAATTAGATGTTAATGAAGGTGATTCATTCACATTTGATAAAGTATTATTTGTAGGTGGAGATTCAGTTAAAGTTGGTGCTCCAACTGTTGAAGGAGCTACAGTAACTGCTACTGTGAACAAACAAGGTCGCGGTAAAAAAATTACTGTTTTCACTTACAAACGTCGTAAAGATTCAAAACGTAAAAAAGGTCATCGTCAACCTTATACTAAATTAACAATTGATAAAATCAACGCTTAATTATGATTACTGTTGACATTTCAATTAATGATGAAGGTAAAGTAACAGACGTCATTATGGATGGTCATGCTAATCATGGTGATTATGGCTATGATATTGTTTGTGCAGGCGCTTCAGCTGTTCTTTTTGGAAGTGTGAATGCTATTTTAAGTTTAACTTCTGAAAAGCCAGATATTGATTATAATGATGATGGTGGTCATTTTCACATTAGATCAGTAGATACTAACAATGAGCAAGCACAATTAATTCTTCAAGCAATGCTTGTATCTTTACAAACGATTGAAGATGAATATAATGAAAATATAAGATTAAATTATAAGTGAGGTGTATCCTGATGTTAAAATTAAACTTACAATTCTTCGCATCTAAAAAAGGGGTAAGTTCTACAAAAAACGGTCGTGACTCAGAATCAAAACGTTTAGGTGCTAAACGTGCAGACGGTCAATTCGTAACAGGTGGCTCAATTTTATATCGTCAACGCGGTACTAAAATTTATGCTGGTGAAAATGTAGGTCGTGGTGGCGATGATACATTATTCGCTAAAATCGACGGCGTTGTTCGTTTCGAACGTAAAGGTCGCGACAAAAAACAAGTTTCTGTATATGCAGTAGCTGAATAATTTTTGTCTAATTAACACCAGAAGTGAAGACTTCTGGTGTTTTATTTTTGTTTAAAAATGATTATAATAGAATCTAATGTTTTAGAGTTAATGATATAATATTAGCGATGAATTAATAAAATATATAAAAAGAGGTGAGATATATGTTTGTCGATCAAGTAAAAATATCTCTAAAAGCAGGTGATGGAGGTAATGGTATTACTGCTTATCGTAGAGAAAAATATGTACCATTTGGTGGCCCTGCCGGTGGCGATGGCGGTAAAGGTGCTTCAGTCATTTTTGAAGTTGATGAAGGTTTAAGAACACTTTTAGACTTTAGATTTCAACGTCATTTTAAAGCTAAAAAAGGTGAAAATGGTCAAAGTAGTAATATGCATGGTAAAAATGCGGAAGACTTAGTTTTAAAAGTGCCTCCTGGTACCATTATTAAAAGTGTAGAAACAGAAGAAGTTTTAGCAGATTTAGTTGAAGAAGGTCAACGTGCAGTCATTGCTCGAGGAGGTCGAGGAGGTCGAGGAAATTCACGTTTTGCAACCCCTCGAAATCCAGCTCCAGACTTTAGTGAAAATGGAGAACCTGGAGAAGAGCTAGATGTTACCTTAGAATTAAAGCTACTTGCTGATGTGGGACTCGTTGGATTCCCAAGTGTAGGGAAATCAACATTGTTATCTATTGTATCTAAGGCAAAACCTAAAATTGGTGCTTATCATTTTACAACAATTAAACCAAATTTAGGTGTGGTTTCAACACCTGATCATAGAAGTTTTGTAATGGCAGATTTACCAGGTTTAATTGAAGGAGCTTCAGAAGGAGTCGGTTTAGGTCACCAATTTTTACGTCATGTTGAGAGAACAAAAGTTATTGTTCATATGATAGATATGAGTGGTTCTGAAGGAAGAGATCCACTTGAAGATTATCAAATCATTAATACTGAACTGATAAATTATAAACAAAGATTAGAAGATAGACCTCAAATTATAGTGGCAAATAAAATGGATATACCGGAATCAAAAGATAATCTAGAATTATTTAAAAAAGAAATTGATGAAGATGTAACTATTATTCCAGTTTCTACAATTACAAGAGATAATATTGATCAATTATTATATACAATTGCTGATAAATTAGAAGAAGTAAAAGATATTGATTTTAGTGTAGAAGAAGACGAAGATGCAGGTATTAATCGTGTATTATATAAACATACACCATCTCAAGATAAATTTACGATTACAAGAGATGATGATGGCGCCTATGTAGTAAGCGGTAATGCAATCGAGCGCATGTTTAAAATGACAGACTTTAATAGTGATCCAGCAGTAAGACGCTTTGCACGTCAAATGCGCTCTATGGGTATTGATGATGCATTAAGAGAACGTGGATGTAGTAATGGGGATATTGTTAGAATACTTGGAGGAGAATTTGAATTCGTTGAATAGGAGGACTTTGTAGTGGACAGCAAAGATTATAAAAAGTTTTATTTAATACGTGAAGACGTTTTACCAGAATCAGTGGTTAAAACGCTTAAAATTAAAGACGCTTTAAAAAAAGATTCCACACTGTCCATTTATGAAGCAGTTAAGCAGTTTAATCTATCAAGAAGTGCTTTTTATAAATATAGAGATACTATTTTTCCTGTAGATGAAAAGATTTTTGAACACCGTGAATTCACTTTAATTCTCTATGTTAATGATATAGTAGGAATGCTTGCTCAAGTATTACAAACTATTTCAAAATTAGCGTTATCCGTTTTAACTATTCATCAAAGTGTCCCAATGGAAGAAAAAGCAACGATTACACTCTCTTTGAGTGCAAACGATCAATCATTATCAATAGAAAAGGTCATGGGCACTTTGAGAAATATTCAACATGTTTACAAAGTTGAATTAATTAGTATGAGTATGTAAGGAAGGTATCTATGTACGCTTATATAAAAGGACATTTATCTCAATTGTTTCCAACGCATATTGTTGTAGAAACGTCTAATGGTATCGGTTATGAAATTCAAACTCCAAATTCATATCGATTTCAAAAATATTTAAATCAAGAATGTAAAGTCTTTACTTCACTTATTGTAAGAGAAGACGCTCAATTATTATATGGTTTTATTAGCGAAGAAGAAAAAGAGATGTTCTTAAGCTTAATAAAAGTTACAGGTATAGGTCCTAAATCAGCTTTAGCTATTCTAGCAACAAGTACACCTAACGAAGTTAAACGTGCAATCGAAAGTGAAAATGATACTTATCTAACTAAATTTCCTGGTATAGGTAAAAAGACTGCACGACAAATTGTATTAGATTTAAAAGGTAAAGTTAAGATTACAGAAGAGACTAGTGAGACCTTATTACAGGTTGAGGGACAAGTTGAAGAAAATGACAATATAATTAAGGAAGCGTTATTAGCGCTTGCAGCTTTAGGATACTCTAAGAGAGAGCTTTCTAAAGTTGAGAAAGTGCTTAATAAAACATCCATCCACTCTGTTGATGAAGCAGTTAAGATTGGTTTGAAAACGCTTGTATCTTAATATTATGAACGATAACTGGGGGGATAATTATGGATGATAGAATGGTAGATCAATCATTACACAATGAAGAATCTTCTTTTGAATTCTCACTCAGACCAACTAAATTAAAACAATATATTGGGCAATCATCAATAAAGAATAATTTAGAAGTTTTTATAAAAGCGGCTAAACTAAGGGATGAGCCATTAGATCATGTATTACTTTTTGGTCCTCCAGGATTAGGTAAAACAACACTTTCCAATATTATTGCTAATGAAATGGAAGTAAATATAAGAACTGTATCTGGTCCATCATTAGAGCGGCCTGGCGATTTAGCGGCAATTTTATCAGGTTTACAACCTGGCGATGTTTTATTTATTGATGAAATTCATCGCTTAAGTAGTGTAGTAGAAGAAGTTTTATACTCTGCTATGGAGGATTTTTTCTTAGATATTATTATCGGTAAAGGTGATGAAGCACGTAGTATACGTATTGATTTACCACCTTTTACTCTAGTAGGTGCGACAACACGTGCTGGAAGTTTAACAGGTCCTTTAAGAGATCGATTTGGTGTCCATTTAAGATTAGAGTACTATTCGGAATCAGATTTAAAAGAAATCATTATTCGAACTGCTGAAGTATTAGGTACAAAAATTGATGATGAAAGTGCAGTTGAGCTTGCTAAGCGTTCAAGAGGAACACCTCGTGTTGCAAATCGACTACTAAAAAGAGTAAGAGATTTTCAACAAGTAAATGAAGATGAACAAATCTATATCGAAACAACAAAGCAAGCTCTAAACTTACTGCAAGTGGATGCTGAAGGTTTAGATTACATTGATCATAAAATGATGAATTGTATTATTAATCAATATAATGGGGGCCCTGTGGGATTGGATACAATAGCAGTGTCAATTGGAGAAGAACGTATTACAATTGAAGATGTCTATGAACCCTTTTTAATACAAAAAGGATTTATAGAACGAACACCAAGAGGTAGAAAAGCAACACCATTTGCCTATGAACATTTCAAAAAAACTAAAGAATGAGGGAATAATATGAACGTTGAGGAGTTTGATTATCATTTACCTGAATCGTTGATTGCTCAGACACCTTTAAAAAATAGAGATCAAAGTAGATTACTTGTGTTAGGTAGAAAGACCGGAAATATTGCACATAAACACTTTACAGATATTATGGATTATTTTGAACCTGGAGATACATTAGTATTAAATGACACACGTGTTATGCCAGCGCGTTTATTCGGTTTAAAAGAAGAAACAGGTGCAAAAGTAGAAATGTTAATGCTTACTAGGATAGAGGACAATGACTGGGAAGTATTATTAAAACCAGCAAAACGTATTAAAGTAGGTAATACTTTATCATTTGGTAACGGCAAAATCATAGCTGAATGTATAAAAGAATTAGAACAAGGTGGACGTATTATGCGTCTACATTATGAAGGTATTTTAGAAGAACGCTTAGATGAGTTAGGTGAAATGCCTTTACCACCTTATATTAAAGAACGTTTAGATGATCCAGATAGATATCAAACTGTGTATGCTAAAGAAAATGGTTCCGCTGCAGCGCCTACTGCAGGGTTACATTTTACAGATGAGCTTTTACAGAAAATAAAAGATAAAGGTGTCAATATTGCATTTATTACACTACACGTTGGTCTAGGTACCTTTAGACCAGTAAGTGTGGAGGATATTAATAATCATGAAATGCATAGTGAATACTATCAAATGACTAAAGAAACGGCAGATATTCTGAATAAAACTAAAGAAAATGGGAATAGAATTATTTCTGTAGGTACGACGTCTACTAGAACGTTAGAAACAATTCGTCGTGATCATGAACAATTTGTTGCCACAAGTGGTTGGACAGATATATTTATTTATCCAGGGTTTGAATATAAAGCAATTGATGGGTTAATTACTAATTTTCATTTGCCCAAATCAACATTAGTGATGTTAGTCTCTGCTTTTAGTAGTCGAGAATATATTTTGAATGCTTATAAAGAAGCGGTAAAACTTAAATATAGATTCTTTAGTTTTGGAGATGCAATGTTAATAATTTAATGAATGAGAGGTACAGATTATGCCAGCAGTAACTTATGAGCACATTAAAACATGTAAGCAATCAGGTGCACGTTTAGGGATTATTCATACACCCCACGGCTCATTTGAAACACCCATGTTTATGCCAGTAGGTACAAAAGCAACAGTTAAAACAATGAGTCCAGAAGAATTAAGACAAATTGAAGCTAAAATTATATTAGGAAATACGTATCATTTGTGGTTACAACCTGGAAATGATATTATCAAACAAGCTGGGGGCTTACATAAGTTCATGAATTGGGATGGCCCTATTCTTACAGATTCTGGTGGTTTTCAAGTGTTTAGCTTGAGTAATCTTAGAAAAATATCAGAAGAGGGTGTCGAATTTAGACATCATACAAATGGCTCTAAGTTGTTTTTAAGTCCAGAAAAATCAATGCAAATTCAAAATGACTTAGGTTCAGATATTATGATGGCATTTGATGAGTGTCCACCTATGCCTGCCGAATATAAATATGTAAAAGATTCAATTGAACGTACAACGAGATGGGCTAAACGATGTCTTGAAGCACATCAACGTCCAAAAGACCAAGCATTATTTGGTATTATACAAGGTGGAGAGTATAAAGACTTAAGAGAACAAAGTGCTAAAGAACTTGTATCGTTGGATTTTCCTGGATATGCTATTGGGGGTTTATCTGTAGGTGAACCTAAACCAGTGATGTACGATATGGTTGAACATACAGTCCAATTTATGCCAGAAGACAAACCAAGATACTTAATGGGAGTAGGATCCCCTGATGCATTAATAGAATGTAGCATTCGCGGTATGGATATGTTTGATTGTGTGTTGCCAACACGCATAGCTAGAAATGGAACATGTATGACATCTCAAGGACGATTGGTTATAAAAAATGCTAAATATGCAGATGATTTTAGTCCGATAGATGCGAATTGTGATTGCTATACTTGTAAGAATTATACACGTGCATATATTAGACATCTAATTAAAGCAGAGGAAACATTTGGTATCCGTCTTACTACTATTCATAATTTACATTTTCTGCTAAAATTAATGGAAGATATTAGACAGGCCATTCGAGAAGATCGTTTATTAGATTTTAAAGAAGAATTTTTCGAACAATATGGGCTAAATGTAGAGAACCCTAAAAACTTTTAATAAGGAGAACAACATAATGAATGTTTCAGCATTAATCTTGCCTATAATTTTAATTATAGTATTTTATTTCTTTTTAATTAGACCGCAACAAAAACGTGCGAAAGAGCATCGTGAAATGATTAGTCGTATCGAAGCAGGTCAAAAAATTACAACTATAGGTGGAATCAAAGGAACAGTTAAAGCTGTGGATGAAACAGCAGTTGTAATCACAGTAAATGGTCATGGTACTGAAATGACATTTGAAAAACCTGCGATTAAACAAGTTGATCCATCATAAATTATAATAAAAAGACATTCCAGACAACAAATTGTCTTGGAATGTCTTTTTATTAACTATCTATCTCGATTACACTAATAAAGAGGTTATGTTAAGATAGATAAGTCTTGTCACATAGATGTAATCTTTAATTCACTTGCACATGGTTTATTAAAAGATTATTCTAATTACATAAGTAAATAATGAGGTGTTCATGTGAAAAAAACAAGTAGAATAATTACATTCATACTCATTGTAGCGCTACTGTTTGTAGGTATGGGCTTTACATATAAGAATGTAGTTAAAAATGTAAATCTAGGTTTGGATTTACAAGGTGGTTTCGAAGTATTATATCAAGTTAAACCGCTTGGCGGTGATGGTAAAATCGACGATAAAGCTTTACAATCTACTGCTCAAACTTTAGAAAATCGTGTTAATGTATTAGGCGTATCTGAGCCTCATATTCAAGTTGAAGACCCTGATAGAATTAGGGTGCAGCTCGCAGGGGTGAAAAATCCTGATGAAGCTCGAAAAATTTTGTCTTCACAAGCAAATCTGACTATACGTGATGCAGATGATCACGTTAAATTAACAGGTAAAGATATTGTACAAGGTTCTGCAAAACAAGAATTTAAACAAGGTACAAACGAACCTGCAGTTACGTTTAAATTAAAAGACCGTGCGAAATTCAAAAAAGTTACAGAAGAAATTTCCAAAAAACAAGAAAATATGATGGTAGTGTGGTTAGACTATAAAAAAGGTGATAGCTATCATAAAGAGTTGGAAAAACCTGAAGATAAACGGAAATACGTTTCAGCCGCTTCAGTGGATCAACCCATTAATTCAGACAGTGTAGAAATTTCAGGTGGCTTCCAGGGTCAACAAGGCGTAGAGCGTGCTAAACAAATTGCAGAATTATTAAATGCAGGTTCATTACCAGTTGATCTAAAAGAAGTTTATTCTAATTCAGTAGGTGCGCAATTTGGTCAAGATGCATTAGATAAAACAATCTTTGCATCAATGGTTGGTGTTGCAATTATCTATTTATTTATGGTAGGTTTTTACAGATTACCAGGTATTGTAGCAGTGATTGCTTTAACAGTATATATTTATTTAACATTAGTAGCATTTAACTTTATATCAGGTGTACTTACGTTACCAGGTTTAGCTGCATTAGTATTAGGTGTTGGTATGGCTGTAGATGCAAACATCATCATGTATGAACGGATTAAAGATGAACTTAGAGTAGGACGAACGCTTAAACAGGCTTATTCTAAAGCAAATAAAAGTTCTTTCTTAACGATTTTTGATTCAAACTTAACAACGGTTATAGCAGCAGCAGTGTTATTCTTCTTTGGTCAAAGTTCAGTTAAAGGATTTGCTACGATGTTATTATTAGGTATTTTAATGATATTCATCACAGCTGTCTTCTTATCAAGAGGATTATTATCACTTTTAGTTTCTTCTAATTACTTTAAGAAGAAATATTGGATGTTTGGTGTAAATAAAAACAATCGCCATGATATCAATGAAGGTGTAGATGTTCATGACTTAAAAACAGCTTTTGAAAAATGGAATTTTGTTAAATTAGCAAAACCATTAATTGGAGTAAGTATTTTTATTTTAGTCATTGGTATAATGATTCTAAGTATATTTAAACTTAACTTAGGAATTGATTTCTCATCTGGTACAAGAGTAGATCTTGATTCTGATACGAAGTTATCTCAAACTAAAGTTGAACGTACGATTAAAGATGTTGGTTTGACACCTGATCAAATTCAAATTAATGGTAATGACAATAAACAAGCAACAATTCAATTTAAAAATGATTTATCTAAAGATGAAACTTTGAAACTTAATAAAGTTATTAATGATCAATATGGCCATAAACCGACAGTGAACACAGTGTCTCCAATGATTGGTCAAGAGTTAGCTAAAAATGCAATGAAAGCATTAATTTATGCAGCTATTGGTATTATTATCTATGTTTCATTAAGATTCGAATGGAGAATGGGGCTTTCTGCTGTCTTAGCATTACTTCATGACGTATTTATTATCGTTGCTTTATTTAGTTTATTAAGACTTGAAGTAGATATTACGTTTATCGCTGCAATCTTAACGATTGTAGGTTACTCAATAAATGATACAATTGTTACTTTCGACCGTGTAAGAGAAAATCTTCATAAAATTAAAGTAATAACAGAACCTCATCAAATTGATGATATTGTTAACCAATCTATTAGACAAACAATGACTCGTTCTGTTAATACAGTTCTTACAGTCGTGGTAGTCGTTATCGCCATACTTATCTTTGGAGCATCAAGTCTGTTTAACTTCTCATTAGCATTACTTATTGGATTATTATCTGGTGTATTCTCTTCTATCTTTATTGCAGTTCCACTATGGGGCATCATGAAGAAACATCAGTTAAAAAAATCTGAGAACGGTAAGCTTGTAGTTTATAAAGAGAAAAAATCAAACGATGAAAAAATCTTAGTATAATTAAATACGTGATATAAAATTAGTGGAAGAAACAAAAGAATTCTAATTGAATTCAATGTTTCTTCCTCTTTTTATTTATTCTTTTTTTAGGTATAATTGCTTGTGGAAAAAGGAAGGATAACTTTATGATTCAATCTAAATATAAATGGCTTTATGAAGCACCTAAACAAAACATATCGTCTGAGATGATTAAGGAATTTAATTTATCTCCTATTGTAAGAAAGATTTTAGAAAGTAAATCGATTACACAGTACGATGAGATAAATACATTAATTAATGGTACAAATAAAAAACATGATTCATGGCTAATGAGTGATATGCGAAAAGCTGTTGATCGAATTAATTTAGCGATTGATAAAAATGAAAGGATATTAGTATATGGAGACTATGATGCCGATGGCGTAACATCTACAACGATATTAGTTCAAACATTGCAGAAATTGGGCGCTGAAGTTGGTTGGTATATTCCTAATCGATTTAGCGAAGGTTATGGCCCAAATAAATACGCCTTTCAAAATGCTTATGATGAAGGCGTATCACTTATTATTACAGTTGATAACGGAATACAAGGTCATGAAGAAATAGAAATGGTACAAGCATTAGGAGTCGATGTAATTGTTACAGACCATCATGAAATAGGCCGTACGTTACCAAAAGCATATGCCATTATTCATCCTATGCATCCAGAATTTGAGTATCCATTTAAATATTTATGTGGAGCCGGTGTCGCATACAAATTATCGCAATGTTTAATCGATCATCCTCCAGAATATTTCATAGTTCTTGCAACTATTGGGACAATTGCAGATTTAGTGTCACTGACTGATGAAAACAGAGCGATTGTTCAAGAAGGTCTTAAATATTTAAATCAATCCTGTCCATTTCAAATTCAATCATTATTAAATCAAGCAGAATTTAATGATGAGATAGATGAAGAAACAATTGGTTTTATTATTGGACCTCGTTTAAATGCGGTAGGTAGATTAGAAGATGCGTCATTAGCAGCGGAATTACTAATGGCAGAAGATTCTGAAGAGGCGAGTTTTTTAGCTGAACAAGTAGAAGCATTTAACATTGAACGTAAAGATATTGTAGCTCAAATAACAGAAGAAGCACTATTGATGGCTAATGAAAAAGTTGAAAATGGCGACAAATTTTTACTTTTAGCTAAAGAAGGATGGCATGAGGGAGTATTAGGTATTGTAGCTTCAAAAATTGTAGAAACTTATGCTTTACCCACGCTTATTTTAAATATAGATTTAGAACAACATCATGCAAAAGGTTCAGCTAGAAGTATTGAACAAGTGTCTATGTTTGAAATATTAAGTGCACATCAAGATTTGATATCTAAATTTGGTGGTCATCATATGGCAGCTGGAATGACGATGGAGATTGATAATATTGATGCATTATCAAAAGGACTAAATGAGTGGATGGTTCAGCTTTCTAAACATACTTCTTTAGAACCAACAAAACATATTACGACTAAACTTTCAGAAGATGACATTACTGTATCAAATATTCATGATATTAAAATACTGAAACCATTTGGCACTGATTTTGAAAAACCTTTATTTGAATTGGATGATACAGAAGTTAATGATGTTAAAGCGATTGGAAAAGATAAACATCATTTAAAATTAGTAACTGGTCAAGCTAAGTTACAACATTTATTTTGGAAAAATGGTGATTTAATTACACAAATAGAATTAGGCCAACCCGTCAATATCATAGGACATTTACAAATAAATGAGTGGAATGGCAATCAGACGCCTCAAATGATTATACAAGACTTAGCGACTCAAAATGAGCAAATATTAGATTATAGAAGTAAACGTAAACAACTTAATATTGATACGTCATCTAACAATATTGCTTTTGTCATTCATTCTAAAAAAGAGAAACTAGGGGAGAATTATTTCCACTACGGTGAAACAATTGATTCATCATATAATACGATTGTATTTCGTGATTTACCAACTGATTTAGATAGTGTTAAACAATCTTTAAAACATTTAGAATACTCACAACTCTATTTAGTATTAAATCATCAACATTCAATTTATTTTGAGGGGTTACCGAGTAGTCACCTATTTAAACAAAGTTATAAGGCACTATTTACTAAGAAAGAAATGAATTTAGAAAAAGAAGGTTTACAATTATGCCAATACTTAAATATTAAGCCAAATACTTTAAAGTTTATTTTAAAAGTATTTCTTGACCTAAGTTTTATTTACGAAGAAAATGGTATAATTAAAATAAATGATCATCCAAATAAACAATCTATTGAGTCGAGTCAAGTTTATAAATCGAGACAGTCAAGAATTGAAGTTGAAAAATTAATGCTTTATGATGACTTTTCACATCTTAAGAATTGGATTAAAGCTCAAAAAGTGTAACGCATAGGAGGAAATTTTTAAATGGATTTAAAGCAATACGTATCTGAAGTACAAGGCTGGCCTAAACCAGGTGTTAGTTTCAAGGATATTACAACTATTATGGACAATGGTGAAGCATACGGTTATGCAACTGATCAAATTGTAAAGTATGCAAAAGATCGTAACGTTGATATTGTGGTAGGCCCTGAAGCAAGAGGATTTATTATTGGCTGTCCAGTTGCGTACTCAATGGGAATTGGATTTGCACCTGTAAGAAAAGAAGGAAAATTACCACGTGAAGTTATTCGCTATGAATATGACTTAGAATATGGGACAAATGTTTTAACAATGCATAAAGATGCAATTAAACCAGGGCAACGTGTTTTAATCACCGATGATTTATTAGCCACAGGTGGAACAATCGAAGCGGCTATTAAATTAGTAGAAGAATTAGGTGGTATTGTGGTTGGAATAGCTTTTATTATTGAATTAAAATATTTAAATGGTATGGAAAAAATTAAAGACTATGATGTCATGAGTTTGATTTCTTACGATGAATAGTCTTTAATTTAGTAACTAGATTAATATAGACTTTAAAGCGAGTGTAGGAATTCAGATTGAATACTATCTCGCTTTTTTATTTATGGTTGCACCATCATTAATCCAATCACATTTATTTATTTAAAAACTTGTAGTATTATATAACTATTATTTAAAACAAAGTTAATCTTTTAAAGATTTTGATACTTTTGTTAAAATTACATTAATACTCACGTATCTTTAATTAATAGGAGTGGTACTCGGATTAATTAAGTAATGAAAAGAAATGTCTTGATTTTCAATGATTCGGTTATCGGTAGAGTATTTGAAATATTAAAAAGTCGGGGTGTCATATATTGAATAACGAGTATCCATATAGTGCTGATGAAGTACTAAATAAAGCTAAATCCTATTTATCAGCAGATGATTATCAATATGTTTTAAAAAGTTATCATATTGCTTATGAAGCACATCAAGGACAGTTTCGAAAAAATGGGCTACCTTATATTATGCATCCAATTCAAGTAGCAGGTATATTAACAGAAATGCGCTTAGATGGACCAACCATTGTAGCTGGCTTTTTACACGATGTGATAGAGGATACACCATATACATTTGAAGATGTAAAGAATATGTTTAATGAAGAAATAGCACGAATTGTAGATGGTGTAACTAAGTTAAAAAAAGTTAAATACCGTTCTAAAGAGGAACAACAAGCTGAAAATCATAGAAAGTTATTTATTGCGATAGCTAAGGATGTTCGTGTCATATTAGTTAAATTAGCTGATCGCTTACATAATATGAGAACGCTAAAAGCAATGGCTAGAGAAAAACAAATTCGTATTTCCAAAGAAACATTAGAAATCTATGCACCTTTAGCGCATCGTCTAGGTATTAATACTATTAAATGGGAATTGGAAGATATTGCGTTACGTTATATTGATAGTGTTCAGTATTTTAGAATTGTTAATTTAATGAAGAAAAAACGTAGTGAACGTGAAGCTTATATTCAAAATGCTATGGACAAAATTCAAACTGAAATGAATAAAATGAATATCCAAGGTGAAATAAGCGGTCGTCCTAAACATATTTACAGTATTTATCGTAAGATGGTAAAACAAAAAAAACAATTTGATCAAATATTTGATTTATTAGCTATACGAGTGATTGTGAATTCAATTAATGATTGTTATGCTATTTTAGGTCTAGTTCATACATTATGGAAACCTATGCCAGGTCGTTTTAAAGACTATATCGCTATGCCAAAGCAAAATATGTATCAATCATTACACACTACTGTTGTTGGACCTAATGGTGATCCTTTAGAAATTCAAATTCGAACATTTGAAATGCACGAAATTGCTGAGCATGGGGTGGCAGCGCATTGGGCATATAAAGAAGGTAAAACAATAAATTCTAAAACACAAGATTTCCAAAATAAACTTAACTGGTTAAAAGAACTTGCAGAAACTGATCATACATCTTCAGATGCACAAGAATTTATGGAATCACTCAAATATGATTTACAAAGTGATAAAGTATATGCGTTTACGCCAGCAAGTGATGTGATTGAATTACCTTATGGTGCAGTCCCTATTGATTTTGCTTATGCCATCCATAGCGAAGTTGGTAATAAAATGATTGGTGCAAAAGTCAATGGTAAAATTGTGCCTATAGATTATATGCTTAAGACAGGCGATATTATTGAGATTCGCACAAGTAAACATTCATATGGTCCAAGTAGAGATTGGTTGAAAATTGTTAAATCATCTGGAGCAAAAAGTAAAATAAAAAGTTTCTTTAAAAAGCAAGATCGTTCTTCTAATATAGAAAAAGGTAAATTTATGGTAGAAGCGGAAATTAAAGAACAAGGTTATCGAGTTGATGAGATTCTAACAGAAAAAAATATTGAAGTCGTTAACGAAAAATATCATTTTGCCAATGATGATGATTTATATGCTGCAGTAGGTTTTGGTGGTGTTACTGCATTACAAGTAGTGAATAAATTAACAGAAAGACAGCGTATACAAGATAAACAAAAAGTATTAAATGAAGCACAAGAAGTTATTAAAACGTCACCAATTAAAGAAGATATCATTACTGATAGCGGGGTTTATGTCGAGGGGTTAGAGAATGTTTTAATAAAACTATCTAAATGTTGTAATCCAATTCCTGGTGATGATATTGTTGGATATATCACTAAAGGACATGGTATTAAAGTTCATAGATCAGATTGCCCAAATATTAAAAATGAAAACGAGAGATTAATTAATGTCGAATGGGTTAAATCTAAAGATTCAACACAACGTTATCAAGTAGATTTAGAAGTCAATGCATATGACCGAAATGGATTACTCAATGAAGTGATTCAAGCCGTGAATTCAACAGTGGGAAGTATTATTAAAATGAATGCACGATCTGATATTGACAAAAATGCAATCATTACAATTAGTGTTATGGTTAAAAATGTAAATGATGTATTTCGTGTAGTTGAAAAACTTAAACAATTGAGTGATATTTATACAGTTTCTAGAGTATGGAATTAAAAGAGGTGCTAAGATATGAAAATAGTTGTACAAAGAGTAAAACGAGCATCTGTCACTAATAATTCTATTCATAACCAAATTGAAAAAGGTTATTGTTTATTAGTAGGTGTTGGGAAAAATTCGACGGAAGCTGATATAGAAGTATTAGCTAAGAAAATTGTTAACGCACGTTTGTTTGAAGATGATAACGGAAAATTAAATTTAAATATTCAACAAATTAATGGTGCGATTTTATCTATTTCTCAATTTACACTTTATGCAGAAGTTAAAAAAGGTAATAGACCAGGTTTCTCACAATCCATGCGACCTGAAGATGCCAAAATGTTATACAATAAGTTTAACTCTGAACTTCAAAAGTATGATATTGAGGTTCAAACTGGTGAATTTGGGACAGATATGGAAGTAGAAATTATTAATGATGGTCCCGTAACGATTATATATGAAAGTCAGGATGGCAAAGTAATATGAGTAAATTAGATACATGGTTAACTAAACATGATCTAAAAAATATGTTGACGTTAGTAGTAGTGTCATTATTTATTCTTTTTATAATATTATTATTTATGTTTATGAATCATAATGACCAAGATAGTAATAGACTAACAATAACGGAAGATGCTGAAATAAGAACAGGGCCTAATGCAGGATATCCGGTGATATATAAAGTAGAAAAGGGAGATAGTTTTAAAAAATTAAAAACTTCAGGAAAATGGATTGAAGTCCAAAATGCTAAAGGAGATAAAAAAGGATGGGTTGCTGGTTGGCATACGAGTTTGAATATTAAAGCCGATGTCAGTAAACAGGAAAATCCTTTTAAGAATAAAACGGTGGTACTTGATCCTGGTCATGGAGGTAGTGATCAGGGAGCCTCAAGTTCCACGTCTCTTAAATCTCTCGAAAAAAACTATACTTTGAAAACAGCACTTGAATTAAAACGTGCATTAGAAAAAGCAGGAGCGCAGGTTAAATTGACAAGAACTGATGATAGTTATGTAAGCTTAGATAATAGAAAAGCGACAGGTGATGTATTTATAAGTATTCATAATGACTCATTAGATAGTCATAATGCTAATGGTGCTACTGTATATTGGTATCAAAATAGTCAAGAAACATTAGCAGAAATAATAAATGCAAATATTCAAAAAAAGTCATTACTTTCTAATCGTGGTGTTCGTCAACAAAATTATCAAGTTTTAAGACAAACGAATAAACCAGCTGTGTTACTTGAATTAGGCTATATAAGTAATCCTACTGATGAAAAAATGATTAGAAATCAATTACATAGACAGGTGGTAGAAGAAGCGGTCGTAGATGGATTAAAACAATATTTTGCTTCATAATACTTGCAAACTTTTCCTAAAATCGGTATCATGATTAGTGAACTTTATAAATAATACCGTTTGTATTCTTGAAAAGACTAATGAAATAGTGAACAATCATATTGATTGTGAAGAGAAGTAATCCTAGGCTGAAAGATTATACTAGTACATTGGTATCTTTGAACACAAGAAAAGGTGCTTTGATAAAATAAAGCCGGTTTGCGTACGTTACACGTGATGAGTGGAGAATATTTTTTATTCTCAATTAGGGTGGCAACACGGCATATCGTCCCTTATATAGCATGAAGCTATATAAGGGACTTTTTTATTAAAGACATTTAATAGTTAACAACAATTTAGAAGGAGTGATTGTATGATTAAGATTCCTAGAGGAACGCAAGATATTTTACCTCAAGAGTCTGCAAAATGGCGATATATTGAAAATAAATTAGATGAATTGATGAAATTATACAATTATAAAGAGATCCGTACACCAATATTTGAAAGTACTGACTTATTTGCTAGAGGTGTAGGAGATTCTACTGATGTAGTTCAAAAAGAGATGTATACGTTTAAAGACAAAGGCGATAGAAGTATTACATTAAGACCTGAAGGAACTGCAGCCGTAGTGCGATCATATATTGAAAATAAAATGCAAGGTGAACCTAATCAACCTATTAAGCTTTACTATAATGGACCAATGTTTAGATACGAACGAAAACAAAAAGGACGTTATCGACAATTTAATCAATTTGGTGTAGAAGCAATAGGAGCAGAAAATCCAAGTATTGATGCAGAAGTATTAGCAATGGTAATGCATATATATGAATCATTTGGTTTAAAACATCTAAAGCTAGTGATTAATAGTATAGGAGATCAAGCATCTCGTAAAGAATATAATGAAGCATTAATTAAGCATTTTGAACCTGTCATTGATACATTCTGTAATGATTGTCAATCACGTTTGCATACAAATCCAATGAGAATCTTAGATTGTAAGATTGATAGAGACAAAGAAGCAGTTAAAAATGCTCCAAGAATTACAGATTACTTAAATGATGACTCAAAGGCATATTATGAAGCGGTTAAACATTATTTAGATCAACTAGATATCAATTATGTTGAAGATCCTAATTTAGTGCGTGGACTTGATTATTATACTCATACTGCATTTGAACTCATGATGGATAATCCAAATTATGACGGTGCTATTACTACACTATGTGGTGGTGGTCGTTATAATGGACTTCTTGAGTTATTAGATGGTCCTAAGCAAACAGGAATAGGTTTTGCCCTTAGTATTGAACGATTACTTCTTGCACTTGAAGAAGAAGACATAGAATTGAATGTGGATGAAGATTTCGATTTATTTGTCGTAACGATGGGTAAAAAAGCAGAACAATATAGCGTGAAACTTTTAAATGATTTAAGAAAACATGGCGTGAAAGCTGATAAAGATTACTTAAATCGAAAAATTAAGGGACAAATGAAGCAAGCTGATCGTTTAAATGCTAAATATACGATTGTAATAGGTGACCAAGAGCTAGAAAATAATAAAATTGATGTTAAAGAAATGTCTACAGGTGAAACAAAAACAATTCAATTAGATGAAGTAGTTAGTTTCTTTAATAAAGAAAAGGAGAATAAATAATGGGTAAAAGAACAACATACTGTGGTTTAGTAACTGAAGAATTATTAGGTCAGAAAGTAACACTAAAAGGTTGGATTCATAACCGACGTGATTTAGGAGGCCTTATTTTTGTTGATTTACGTGATAGAGAAGGGATTGTACAAATTGTATTCAATCCAGATTTTTCAAAAGAAGCTCTATCTATTGCTGAAACTGTAAGATCAGAATATGTGGTCGAAGTTGAAGGTTCAGTAACTAAAAGAGACCCAGAAACAGTTAATCCAAAAATTAAAACGGGGCAAGTAGAAGTTCAAGTATCTAATATTCGTATAATTAATAAATCAGCGACACCTCCATTTTCAATTAATGAAGAAAATCAAAGTGTTGATGAAAATATTCGTCTTAAATATCGCTATTTAGATTTAAGAAGACCAGAATTAGCTCAAACATTCAAAATGAGACATCAAACGACTCGTTCAATTCGTCAATATCTTGATAATAATGGCTTCTTTGATATTGAAACACCTGTATTAACAAAATCTACACCAGAAGGTGCGAGAGACTATTTAGTGCCATCTCGTGTACATGAAGGAGAATTTTACGCTTTACCACAATCACCACAGTTATTTAAACAATTATTGATGATTAGTGGTTTTGATAAATACTATCAAATTGTAAAATGTTTCCGTGATGAGGATTTACGTGCTGATCGTCAACCAGAATTTACACAAGTAGATATCGAAATGAGTTTTGTTGATCAAGAAGATATTATTCAAATGGGCGAGGAAATGCTTTCTAAAGTTGTAAAAGATGTAAAAGGTATTGATATCCAAACACCATTCCCTCGTATGACATATGATGAAGCAATGAAACGATATGGTTCTGATAAACCAGATACACGTTTTGGTATGGAATTGCAAGATGTGTCTCAATTAGGAAAAGAAATGGATTTCAAAGTGTTTAAAGATACTGTAGAACACGACGGAGAAGTTAAAGCAATCGTTGCTGAAGGTGCTGCAGATAACTATACACGTAAAGATATGGATGGATTAACAGAATTTGTAAATATCTATGGTGCTAAGGGTCTAGCTTGGGTGAAAGTTGTAGATGAAGGCTTAAGTGGTCCGATAGCAAGATTCTTTGAAGAAGAAAATGTTAACACATTAAAAGAATTAACAGGTGCTAAACCTGGAGATTTAGTAATGTTTGTTGCAGATAAGCCAAATGTTGTGGCACAAAGTTTAGGTGCACTTCGAATTAAAATTGCAAAAGAATTAAAATTAATTGATGAATCAAAATTAAACTTCTTATGGGTAACAGATTGGCCTTTATTAGAATATGACGAAGATGCTAAACGTTATGTTGCTGCGCATCATCCGTTTACATCACCTAAAGAAGAAGATATTGCTAAACTAGACTCTGAACCCGAAAAAGTTCAAGCAAACGCTTATGACGTTGTATTAAATGGATACGAATTAGGCGGTGGATCAATAAGAATCTCTGATGGAGAATTACAAGAAAAAATGTTTGAAGTTTTAGGATTTACTAAAGAACAAGCTAGAGAGCAATTCGGTTTCTTATTAGATGCTTTTAAATACGGCGCACCACCACATGGAGGTATCGCTTTAGGTCTAGATAGATTAGTTATGTTACTTACAAATAGAACTAATTTACGTGATACCATTGCTTTCCCTAAAACTGCTTCTGCAACTTGCTTATTAACAGATGCACCAAGTGAAGTATCAGATAAACAATTAGAAGAATTATCATTAAGAATTCGTCATTAATCTTCAATTTTAAAATAGAATAATTTAGCGCTAAATTGGGACGGAATTGAATTTCTGTCCCAATTTTTTGTAGAAACCACCTTAAACATTAAATAACAATAATTATATTATGTAAACTTATGAATTTGATAATTTTTAAATGATAAATTATCCTCGTACAATATTTAAGGATTTATTTAATAAACTCTTTATGATAAAATATGTCTATAAGATAGTCATCTGTGTTGTTCGTATGTTTGCTTTTTATTTGGGCCTAACACTTTTTGATCAGGGAGCCCAATAGGTTTTCTTGCAGCGCACACGCCTCATTTGGAGGACTTGCAAAACAAGAAACAGGGCACCCACCTGTATATAGCAGGCCGAATGATCAAGCTTTTTATAACTACGGCAACTACGGACTCTATCGGTACGTAAGGCTTTTGGCCTTACGTATTTTTTTTTGCTTTTTTCTGTTAATATAGTATTAACATTTGCTAAGTAAAGGAGTTAATTATGAAACATCAATTTTCTAGAAATGAATTAGCCTATGGACAAGAAGGACTAGATTTACTAAAAGATAAGACTGTAGCGGTCTTAGGGGTAGGTGGAGTTGGTTCATTTGCTGCTGAAGCTTTAGCAAGAACTAACATTGGTCACATTATTCTTATTGATAAAGATGACGTTGATATCACTAATGTAAACCGTCAAATTCATGCATTAACTACTACCATAGGTCAAAGTAAAGTAACATTAATGGAAGAACGAATTAAACTCATCAATCCAGATTGTAAAGTTACTCCTCTTCATATGTTTTATACTGAAGAGACATATAAAGACATTTTTAATAATTACAATATTGATTATTTTATCGATGCAAGTGATACGATTATATACAAAGTTCATTTAATGAAAGAGTGTTTAAATAGAGGAATCAAGTTGATTTCAAGTATGGGCGCTGCGAATAAAATTGATCCGACACGTTTCAAAATTGCTGATATTTCAAAAACATATATGGATCCAATGGCAAAAATTATTCGCAATAAATTGAAAAAATTTGGAATAAAAAAAGGCGTTCCTGTCGTTTTTTCAGATGAGAGTCCAATAGTTATTCGTGAAGATGTTAAGAAAACAGTTGGAGATGCAAATGCAATAAATCGAAAAGGTCAAATGCCTCCATCATCGAATGCATTTGTACCAAGTACAGTAGGTTTAATTTGTGCTAGTTATGTCGTAAATGATATTTTAAAAGATATTCCTGTACGTAGAATTAAAGATAAAGGTAATAATTAATAAAAACCTATGGAAGAGATGAAAGAAGTATTGTCATCTTTTCCATAGGTTTTTATTAGTTTTTATGATTTAAATTATCATACACTATTTTAAACTGTTGTTCACTTTTAGACGTTGTTTTGGGTTCATAATATATTTTATTTTTTAAAGCATCAGGTAAATATTGCTGTTTAATATAACCATTCTCATAATCGTGGGGATATTTATAACCGATAGATCGGCCTAAGTCTCTTGCTCCTTGATAGTGACCATCACGTAGATGATTAGGTATTTGACCAATTTTACCTTTTCTGATATCACTTAATGCACTATCAATTGCTTTTATAGCTGAATTAGACTTAGGGGATAGTGATAATTCAATTACTGCCTGACTTAGAGGAATCCGTGCTTCAGGCAATCCGAGTCGTTCAGCTGATTGAATAGCTGCTAGTGTTCTTTGACCAGCACTTGGAGAAGCTAAACCAATATCTTCATAACTAATGACGAGTAAACGTCGTATGATGGTTGGAAGATCACCTGCTTCGATTAATCTTGCTAAATAATGTAAAGCAGCATTAACGTCACTTCCACGAATAGATTTTTGAAATGCACTCATGACATCATAATGCATGTCGCCATCTTTATCACTGATAAAAGCCCCTTTTTGTAAACAATCTTTCGCATCCTCTAAAGTAACATGACGTTGATTATTGGATACTTTAGCACTTAATACTGCTAATTCCAAAGCATTTAAAGCGCTTCTTACATCACCATGACTTTGAGTTGAGAAATATTTTAGTGCATCTTCATCAATTTTTGGTTGATACAATTTTAAACCATTTTGATCATCGTTTAATGCTCTAGTTAATGCTTGATATACATCCTTTTCATCAAGTGGATATAATTCGAAAATTTGTACACGCGAGCGAATCGCTGGATTAATTGCATGGTAAGGGTTAGAAGTTGTAGCACCAATTAAAATAATTTTACCATTTTCTAAATGTGGTAATAGAAAATCTTGTTTTGCTTTATCTAAGCGGTGAATCTCATCTAACAATAAAATGACTTGTCCTGACATTTTAGCTTCTTCCACTATCATTTGCATATCTTTTTTTGTATTAGTTACTGCATTTAATTGTCTAAATTTATATTCAGTACTGCCAGCTATGGCTTTAGCAATACTGGTTTTGCCAATTCCAGGAGGTCCATAAAAAATCATAGAAGATAATTTTTTAGTTTCTACCATACGTCTTATAATGCCTCTTGGACCAACTAGATGTTGTTGTGAAATAATTTCATTTATATTTGTAGGCCTCATTCTTGAAGCTAAAGGTTCTGTATTCAATTTTTTCACACCTTTCTATTACTATATTAACTGAAAAAATGATAGAATGGGACTATATTATTCGAATTAAGTGAGGTAAAACTATGAAAATATCAACGAAAGGAAGATATGGGTTAACTTTAATGATTTCCCTAGCAAAAAGAGAGGGGCAGGGGTGTGTATCATTAAAAACAATTGCTGAAGAAAATCATTTAAGTGATTTATATTTAGAACAACTCGTGGGTCCTTTAAGAAATGCTGGATTAATTCGAAGTATTCGTGGCGCTAAGGGTGGATATCAATTAAGAGTCCCATCTGAAGAAATTTCAGCTGGCGATATTATTCGCTTATTAGAAGGACCTATTACTATTGTAGAAAGTATAGATTCTGAACCCCCAGCACAAAAAGAATTATGGTTGCGAATGAGAGATGCTGTTAGAGAAGTTTTAGATAATACAACATTAAAATATTTAGCTGATTTTGTAGAATCAGATAATGATTTAGATGGTTATATGTTTTACATTTAAAAATTTAAATGAATTATGTTTAAAACTTTTTTACTGTGGTATTGGATTAATATAAGTAAAAATTACTTATTAAAAATTAAGTGCTTAAATTCGAAAGGAGAATTTCAATATGGGATTCATGGATAAAGCAAAAGATGCAGCAGAGAAATTTAAAAATAGCGATAACGAACAAGTGAATAAAGTAAAAGATAAAATTAATGAATATACTGGTGGAAATAACGACGGTAAAGACGACAAAAAAGATAATAAATAATTAAAATTGTGAGTGATGATTTTAGCCATCACTCTTTTTTTATGAAAAATTTAAAACCTGTTGACAATTTATTTATATTCAACAGGTTTTAATCAATATTACTTATTTAATTTTTGAATTACTCGTTTAAAACGCTCATATGATTCAAATTGTCTATCTTGGTCATAAATATAGCTTACGGCCATTATTTCATCAATATCACCATATTCTTCTAAAAATGCTTCTAATTTAGCTTTTACAGTTTCTTCAGAACCAATAAGAGAATCCTCAAATCTTTGTTTTGCCATTTCATACTCTCTTGGTGTTAAAAGACCTTTTAAATCATCAGTCGGTGGTTGAACTGGTTGCATTTTTCCACGAGCAATACTAATGAATACTTGTGCTAAAGAACTAGCTAAATATTCTGCTTCTTTATCAGTTTCTGTCACGATAGCATTTAAACATACAATCATGTATGGTTTATCTAATGCTTCAGATGGTTCAAATAAGTCGTGATAAATTTCAATTGCTTCTTTCATTTGCTGTGGTGCAAAATGACCTGCAAAAACATAGGGTAGACCTTTTCTAGCTGCTAAATGTGCTGAGTCAGTTGATGAACCGAGTATATATAACGGTACATTTTTATCTACTGCAGGATAAGCTCTTACATAAGCTTGTTTATTTCCTGGACCAAAATAAGTTTGTAATTGTTCTACTTCTTCAGGGAAAGCATACACGCCATTATGTTGATCTCGTCTCAATGCACTTGCTGTCATCATATCAGTACCAGGTGCTCTACCTAATCCTAAATCTACACGATTGGGATAAATAGTTTCTAAGGTACCAAATTGCTCAGCAACAACTAAAGGTGCATGGTTTGGAAGCATGATGCCACCTGAACCAACTTTAATATTATGAGTATGTTCAAGTGTATGTTGTATTAACAATGATGTAGCTGAGCTTACTAAATTAGGCGCATTATGATGTTCTGCAATCCAATAACGCTCATAATCTAATTCATCTAATTTCTGAGCTAAAACCACCATATCATTTATTGCATCTTTATCAGTTTGACCTTCTCGTATAGGAACTAAATTTAATGCAGAAAATTTTATATCAGACATAGACTATTTCTCCTTTTTATCTTTATTACCTAATAGTTTAACAACTTAAAACAATTACAGTTATTAAATTGCTCATACTTAAAATGATTATTGAAAGAAAAATAGTTAATATATTAATTCATAAACAAGAAGGTAGAAAATTTTAGAATGAGGTGCTATTATAGGAACATTGATAATATTGTGAGGAGTGTACTTAATAATGGAAGTATATGCAGATTATGCTGCAACTACACCAGTCAAACCAGAAGTTATAGAAGCAATGATGGATATATATCAATCACACTACGGCAATCCATCTTCTATTCACTCAGTAGGTAGAGATGCTAGACGCTATTTAGATGAATCTAGAAGAAATGTTGCTCAATTACTAGGTGCTAAACCGAGCGAAGTTATTTTTACTAGTGGTGCTACAGAATCAAATAATACTGCTATTAAAGGTTTAGTCTATGCTAATGAGCATTTAGGTAATCATATTATTACTACAAAAATTGAACATCATTCTGTATTACACGTATTCGAGCAACTAGAGAAAGAAGGCTATGAAGTCACATATTTAGACGTAGATGATACAGGTAAAGTTGATTTGGGTCAATTGGAAGAAGCTTTAACAGATGATACTATCTTAGTATCTATTATGTTTGTCAATAATGAAGTGGGCACAGTAGAACCTATTTACGATATCGAAAACATTGTTTCTAATTCAAATGCTCTATTACATGTGGATGCAGTCCAAGCAATTAGCCATTTAGATATTAAATTTAATGAGTTTAATATTGATACCATGAGTATTACTGCTCATAAATTTGGTGGACCTAAAGGTGTAGGTATTTTATTAGTAAAAAACAATACACCAATCGAGTATTCTCAATTAGGCGGCGAACAAGAAACCAAACGTCGTGCTGGAACGGAAAGTGTTCCACAAATAGTTGGAATGACAAAAGCTCTAGAAATAGCTACTAAAAATCGAGATCAAAATAATATTCATTTAATGCAACTAAAAGAACTTTTTTTAGTAAGTTTGCAAGAACGTGCAATTCCATTTGAAGTCAACGGCTCAATGGTAGAAACGACTGGCCATATACTTAATTTATATTTTCCATTTATAGATGTAGAAACAATGTTAACTTTATTAGATTTAGCAAATATTTATGTTTCGTCTGGTTCTGCATGTACAGCTGGCTCAACAACTCCGTCACATGTACTTGCTGCGATGTATGAAGATGACGATCGTGCAAAACATTCAGTCAGATTTAGTTTTAATGAAATCACAAACGAACAAGATATAAAATATATTGTTGCTGAAATTCATAAAATATATCATAAATTTAAGGAGGAATAGAATTTGTCAAATAAAGATATACGTGTTGTAGTTGGTATGTCTGGAGGGGTAGATAGTTCAGTTACAGCATATCTTTTAAAAGAACAAGGATATGATGTCATTGGCATCTTCATGAAAAACTGGGACGGCACAGATGAAAATGGGGTATGTACAGCTACAGAAGATTATAATGATGTCATAGCAGTATGTAATCAAATTGGTATACCATATTATGCTGTGAATTTTGAAAAAGAATATTGGGATAAAGTATTCACATATTTCTTAGATGAATATAAAAAAGGTCGTACTCCTAATCCAGACGTCATGTGTAATAAAGAAATTAAATTTAAAGCATTTTTAGAACATGCATTGAAATTAGGAGCCGATTATGTGGCTACTGGTCATTATGCACGAATCCATAGACATGAAGATGGTCACGTAGAAATGTTACGTGGAGTAGATAATAATAAGGATCAAACATACTTTTTAAATCAATTATCTCAAGAACAATTATCTAAAGTCATGTTTCCTATTGGAGACTTAGAAAAAAAAGAAGTTCGTAAAATCGCTGAAGAACAAGACTTAGCAACAGCTAAGAAAAAAGATTCTACAGGTATTTGCTTTATTGGGGAACGTAATTTTAAATCATTTCTTTCTCAATATTTACCGGCACAATCTGGTGAGATGAGAACACTTAACGGTAAAAAAAAGGGTATACACAGTGGTTTAATGTACTATACTATTGGCCAACGTCATGGACTAGGTATTGGAGGAGATGGAGATCCATGGTTTGTTGTTGGTAAAAATCTTGAAGATAATATTTTGTATGTCGAGCAAGGCTTCCATCATGATGCATTATATAGTGATTATTTAATTGCTTCGGACGTATCATTTGTTAATCCAGTTGATTTAGAAAATGGATTTGAATGTACTGCTAAATTTAGATATCGTCAAAAAGACACTAAAGTATTTGTTCAAAAAGAAGATGAACAATCTATTCGAGTTACTTTCGACGAACCCGTTCGAGCTATTACACCAGGCCAAGCAGTGGTATTCTATAATGGAGAAGTTTGTTTAGGTGGCGCTACTATAGATGATGTATATAAAACAACAGGTCAACTTAGCTATGTTGTTTAATTTTTAGTAAACCGTTAACTCATTGTAAATGAGAATTAGCGGTTTCTTTTTAATTGTAAATTTATGTTAGAAATGGAGACATGGAAATGATTGAACAAGAAACAATATATCAGTGGATGAATAATGGTAATTATGAAGAAGCCATTAAAGCATTATTTAATAACATTGAAGAGAATCCTAATATTATTGAAAATTATATTAATGCTGGTATCGTTTTAGCTGATGTTGGTGAGATTGAGAAAGCAGAAAGATTTTTTCAAAAAGCAATAACATTAGATGACAAAAATGGCGCTGTTTACTATAATTTAGCTAATCTATATTATGAACAATCGCGTTTTCAAGAAGCGATAAAACTTTATCAACGAGCTTTAAAATATAGTATGAATCCCGTTGATACTAATTATATGATTGGTATGTCTTTTAGCCAACTAGATGCGCAAAGAGAAGCATTACCCTTTTTTATGACTGCTGCTGAATTAGATCAAACTTTGGACACAGAAGTTCAATTTCAATATGGTTTAACATTATGTCATTTAGAAATGTTTCAAGAAGCCATTAAACAATTAAACTACGTTTTATCTATTCATCCTAATCATGTAGATGCATTATATAATTTAGGTCTTGCAACGTATATGGAAACTGAGGATGCTGATAAAGCAATTCAGTATTTTGATAAAGCAATTCAAATTGATCCTAAACATTTATTAAGTCAGCATGCTAAACAAACTTTTAAATCTCTAAAAAATGAGGAGGAATAATATGTCAAACCCTACACTATTTGATTACTCAATGGTTAAAGGAACAGTTGATACTATTTTATTTCAAAATAAAGATAACTTTTATACTGTTTTAAAAGTAGATTCCATTGAAACTAATGAATCATTTGATAATCTGCCTACAGTTGTAGGGTTTTTTCCTAATATTGTTGAAGGAGATGTCTATACATTTAAAGGACAAATTGTTCAACATCCTCGTTATGGTAAACAACTTAAAGCTGAAACATTTGAAAAAGAATTGCCTCAAACTAAAGATGCCATTATAAGTTATTTATCTAGTGACTTATTTAAAGGTATTGGTAAAAAGACTGCTCAGAATATTGTAAATACATTAGGAGAAAATGCAATAAATGATATTTTAACTGATCCTTCTGTTCTTGAAAATGTTCCTAGTTTAGCAAAATCAAAACAAAAACAGATTGCAGAACAGATTAGTGCAAATCAAGAGTCAGAAAAAATAATGATTCGCTTACATGACTTAGGTTTTGGTCCAAAATTATCCATGGCGATTTATCAATTTTATCAATCAGAGACTTTAAAAGTTTTAGAAAACAATCCATACCAATTAGTTTATGATGTAAAAGGTATTGGTTTTCAAAAAGCTGATACATTAGCTAGAAATAATGGTATTGCTTATAACGATTCAGAACGTTTAAAAGCTGGATTATTATATACTCTTGAAGAAGAATGTATAAAACAGGGGCATACGTATTTAGATGAAAATGCTGTATTAGAAATTACAGAAGATATGCTTTCAGATAAACATTTAGATGAAACAATTGAACAACAACAATTAAAACATGTACTACAAACACTTTTTGAAGAAAAGAAAATTATTTTAGAGAATAGTCATGTTGCGATTCCAAGTTTATACTATTCAGAACTTAAAAGTGTTCAAAATTTGTATCGTATCAAAACATACAAAAATCACTTTAAAATAATAGAGCAATCAGATTTACAGATACATATTGGTGAAATAGAAGATCAAAATAATGTTAATTATGCTAAATCACAACAAGAAGCACTTGAAACGGCGATTAATTCGAAAATAATGTTACTGACTGGAGGGCCAGGGACAGGTAAAACAACTGTTATTAAAGGGATTGTAGAATTATATGCTGAAATTCATGGTCTATCTCTTAAGTATTCTGATTATCAAGAAGATGATTATCCAATCGTATTAACCGCCCCAACTGGAAGAGCATCAAAGCGTTTACAAGAATCAACTGGCTTAGAAGCAATGACGATTCATCGATTAATAGGATGGAATCAAGATACTCAACCAGAAGATAGTCTTGAGAATGAAATTAAAGCTAAGCTGATTATAATTGATGAAATGTCAATGGTTGATACTTGGTTGTTCCATCAATTTTTAAGTGCCGTTCCACTAGATGCACAAATCATTCTAGTAGGCGATGAAGATCAATTACCATCTGTCGGTCCTGGCCAAGTATTTAAAGATTTAATTGAGTCTAAAGCATTTCCAAGAGTTAATTTAACTGAAGTTTATCGCCAACAAGATGGTTCTAGCATTATTGACTTAGCTCATCGCATGAAACATCATGAGCCAATAGATATTACAAAACGTTATCATGACAGAAGTTTTATTCATTGTAATGTAGAACAAATTCCAACTGTAGTGGAGAAAGTAGTATCTAGCGCTGTAAACAAAGGATATGATATGAGTGATATTCAAGTTTTAGCCCCTATGTACAAAGGAAGTGCAGGAATAAAAAGACTTAATCAAGTGTTACAAAATATTTTAAATCCTAAAGAAAAAGATACAAGAGAAGTAGAGTTTGGCGATATAAAATTTAGAAAAGGAGACAAAGTTTTACAACTAGTCAATCGACCCAATGACAATATTTTTAATGGTGATATTGGCGTCATAGTAGGTATATTCTGGGCTAAAGAAAATGCACTTAATAAAGATGTACTGATTGTCGATTTTGAAGGAAATGAAATTACATTTACTAGACAAGATTTATTAGAACTCACACATGCTTATTGCACCTCAATACATAAATCACAAGGGTCAGAATTTCCTATTGTTATTATGCCTATTGTCAAACAATATTTTAGAATGTTGCAAAGACCAATTTTATATACAGGTCTGACACGTGCAAAACAATCTTTAGTACTATTAGGAGATTCAAAGGCATTTGACATTGCCTTAAATACACAAGGTCAAGAAAGACATACACAATTAAAAACACTAATTATAAGTTATTTTGGTATGAGTCAGGTTAATATAGACGTAGAAGAGAATGATGAACAGATAAATATAGATGATAATAATGCAAGTGAACACATTACTTTAAGTGAAGACACAATTTATCAAATTAATCCAATGATTAATATGGGAAATGTTTCACCTTACGACTTTGTTGAACATTGACAATTTAAACAAAAATACTTAAAATAAATTTGAATTCGCATAAAGACGAGTAAACTTTTTAACTTAAGTAGAGATGTACTGGTCGGTGAAAAGTACAAGTTAATTTGTTGAACGCTACTTTGTGTTATCGTTAATATGATAATGAAGTGATGAGAAATTAAATATATTTCAAAAGTATTTATTTCTTGTAACTAGGGTGGTACCGCGAAAACGTTCGTCCCTTTGTTGGATGAACGTTTTTTTATTTATAAATGTATTAATTATATTAGGAGTGAAAAAATGAAAAAACTTAAAGCAAGTGATATACGTCAAAAATATATTGATTTCTTTGTTGAAAAAGGTCATATGGTAGAACCATCTGCACCACTTGTGCCTATTGATGATGATTCGTTACTTTGGATAAACTCTGGTGTTGCAACTTTAAAAAAATACTTTGATGGACGAGAAACACCTAAAAAGCCTAGAATAGTTAACTCTCAAAAAGCAATCAGAACAAATGATATTGAAAACGTAGGTTTTACTGCGCGTCACCATACTTTCTTTGAAATGCTTGGAAACTTCTCAATTGGTGACTATTTTAAAAAAGAAGCAATTGAATTTGCTTGGGAATTTTTAACTAGTGACAAATGGATGGGAATGGAACCAGAAAAGCTATATGTAACAATTCATCCAGAAGATGTTGAAGCCTATCGTTTATGGCATGAAGATATTGGCTTAGAAGAAAGTCGTATTATTAGAATTGAGGGGAATTTCTGGGATATTGGAGAAGGACCATCAGGACCTAACACCGAAATTT
Organism: Staphylococcus sp. HMSC070D05; assembly: GCF_001815595.1. Lineage (NCBI taxonomy): Bacteria > Bacillati > Bacillota > Bacilli > Caryophanales > Staphylococcaceae > Staphylococcus > Staphylococcus sp. HMSC070D05. Next base: position 111,006 of record NZ_KV821090.1, read on the forward strand.
TCTATGATCGTGGTGAAGCATATGGTCAAAATGATCCAGCAGAAGAAATGTATCCTGGCGGTGAAAATGAGAGATATTTAGAAGTATGGAACTTAGTATTTAGTGAATACAATCATAATAAGGATCATACTTATACGCCACTTCCAAATAAAAATATTGATACCGGCATGGGATTAGAACGTATGACGTCTATTTCCCAAAATGTTCGTACCAATTATGAAACAGATTTATTTATGCCAATTATTGAAGAAGTAGAGCATATATCAGGAAAAAAATATCTTGAAAATAACGAACAAGATGTAGCATTTAAAGTTATCGCTGATCATATTAGAACAATCTCATTCGCAATCTCTGATGGCGCTTTACCTGCAAATGAAGGTCGTGGTTATGTTTTACGTCGTCTCTTACGTCGTGCCGTACGTTTTAGTCAAACGCTTGGCATTAATGAGCCATTTATGTACAAATTGGTTGATATCGTTGCTGATATTATGGAGCCATATTATCCAAATGTAAAAGAAAAATCGGATTTTATTAAACGTGTTATTAAATCTGAAGAAGAACGTTTCCATGAAACACTTCAAGAGGGTGTATCTATATTAAATCAACTCATTACGCAAGCAAAAGAATCTACACATCAGATTAATGGTTCTGATGCGTTTAAATTATATGATACGTATGGATTCCCAATTGAGTTAACTGAAGAACTAGCAAGTCAAGAAGGTATTACAGTCGACATGGCAACATTTGAAGCTGAAATGGAACAACAACGTACTAGAGCGAGAGAAGCTAGACAAAGTTCACAATCTATGCAAGTTCAAAGTGATGTTTTAAAAAACATTAATACTGAAAGTCAATTTGTTGGGTATGAAACAACAGAATATCAAACAATTTTAACTGATTTAATTTATAACGGTAAAACTGTTACATCTGCTGAAGCTGGAGAAACAGTTTACTTTATCTTAAAAGAAACACCATTTTATGCAGTAAGTGGTGGACAAGTTGCAGATAAAGGAACAGTAGGAAATGATCAGTTCGAAATAGCCGTTCAAGAAGTTACAAAGGCACCAAACGGACAAAATTTACACCAAGGTATAGTTCAATTTGGACAAGTAAGTGTAAATAGTCATGTAGATGCAACTGTAAATAAAGAAGAACGTAAAGATATACAAAAAAATCATAGTGCCACTCACTTACTACATGCTGCATTAAAAGAGATTTTAGGTGAACATGTTAATCAAGCGGGTTCACTCGTTGAAAGTGAACGATTAAGATTTGACTTTTCTCACTTTGGTCCAATGACTGAAGAAGAGATTGATCAAGTTGAAAGAAGAGTAAATGAAGAAATTTGGAGAGGAATTTCAGTTCATATTCAAGAAATGCCTATTCAAGAAGCTAAAGAAATGGGTGCTATGGCTCTGTTTGGTGAAAAATACGGTGATATTGTAAGAGTAGTTAACATGGCTCCATTTTCAATTGAATTATGTGGTGGTATTCATGTAGATAATACGGCTGAAATAGGGTTGTTTAAAATTGTAAGCGAATCAGGTACAGGTGCAGGTGTTAGACGTATTGAGGCACTTACCGGTAAATCTGCATTTTTATATTTTGAAGATATTCAAAATAAATTTAATTCTGTCAAAGAACAACTTAAAGTAAAATCAGATAAACAAGTTTATGATAAAGTTATTCAAATTCAAGAAAATGAAAAACAATTGAATAAGCAATTAGAGCAACGTAATAAGGAAATTACTTCACTTAAAATGGGTAATATAGAGGATCAAGTAGAAATGATTAATGGATTTAAAGTATTAGCTACAGAGGTAGAAGTATCTAATCCAAAAGAAATCCGTCAAACAATGGATGATTTTAAATCAAAACAACAAGATACAATTATTATTTTAGCAGGTCATGTTGGTGAAAAGGTTTCGTTAATTGCCGCTGTACCTAAAGAGTTTACAAGTCAGATTAAAGCCGGAGATATCATTAAAAACATGGCTCCAATTGTAGGAGGAAAAGGTGGCGGTCGTCCAGATATGGCACAAGGTGGCGGCACACAACCTGAAAACATCTCAGAATCATTACGCTTTATTAAAGATTATATTAAAAACCTATAACTTTTTAATCAACTGGTGTAAAATCAATATGTAAGTTAATACATGTCAGAGGAGTGTCGCATCTATGGAAAATATTGATAAAACTATGAAATTCGATTATGATGAAATTCCAAAAGAAAATGTCCAAACAGTTTTAAAAAATGTACATCAGACTCTAGAAGAACGAGGCTACAATGCTGTAAATCAAATTGTCGGCTATTTACTTTCAGGAGATCCTGCCTACATTCCTCGTCAAAATGATGCACGTAATCAAATACGACACATTGATAGAGATGTAATTATGGAAGAACTCGTTTCAAACTACTTAAAAGAGAATAATAAATAAATGTTAAGTCATAAAATTTTAGGATTAGATGTAGGTAGTAGAACTGTAGGTATCGCAATTAGTGATTTGATGGGCTGGACTGCTCAAGGACTAGACACTCTAAGAATAAATGAAGAAAATGAAGAATTTGGTATTGATAGACTGGTTTCAATCATAAAAGACAATAATGTTGGTTCAGTAGTCATAGGATTACCGAAAAACATGAATAATTCTATTGGTTTTCGTGGAGAAGCCTCCCTTAAATACAAAGAATTGCTTCAAGAGGCTTTACCAAATATTGAAATTATAATGTGGGATGAACGTTTAAGTACCATGGCTGCTGAGCGCTCATTATTAGAAGCTGATGTCTCAAGACAAAAAAGAAAAAAAGTAATTGATAAAATGGCAGCAGTTTTCATACTGCAAGGCTATTTAGATTCAATTCAATAAAGGAGAATCTCATTATGACTGAACATAATCACGATACAGAATTAAATATTAGTAATGAAGAAGAATTATTAACGTTATTCGATGAAAATGGAAATGAAGTTTTATATCGAAAAATGCTAGAATTTTATCATCCAGAATTTAAAAAAGAGTATGTTATTTTAGCTGAGGAAGGTGCTCAATCTGATGATGATGATATGATTGAGCTCATTCCAATGATTAATGAACCAGATGAATCTGGTGATGGTGGTAAACTTGTTCCTATTGAAACAGATGAAGAATGGGATATGATTGAAGAAGTTGTAAATACAAATATGGAAGACTAAACAGTCTTTTGTCAATAATAAATCTCTAATCAATTCACTTTGGTTAGAGATTTTTAACATTTCAGACTTAAATTTAATTTAGAATTATGATAAAATATTTAAAGTTAAATTACTGTAAGCATAAATTTTTAAATATACAGTCAGTTACTATATTTATACATTAAAACATAAAGTAGGTTTATTATTTTATTTTAAAAAATGTAATATTAGTTGACTGATTTATTTTTATGCCTATTGATATTAAAAGGGAAGTTATAGAAGTGGAATCAAATCAATCCTATTTATTAAATCTTCATGAACAGTTAAATAATAATATTGAAGACCTAAGAGTTTATGCAGAAGAACACGCTGTTCCTATAGTGGATAAATTAACTTTAGAGATGATAAAACAATTAATTAGAATTCATCATTCGAAAAATATTTTGGAGATTGGAACTGCTATTGGATATAGTTCGATGCAATTTGCTTCTGTTTCACCAGATATTTCTATTACTACTATTGAACGTAATGAGAATATGATAAAACAAGCAAAATTTAATTTTAAAAAATTTGAATACGAAAATCAAATTCGTCTGATAGAGGGCGATGCGCTATCACAGTACGATAAAGTGAGCAATCATTTATATGATATGATATTTATCGATGCAGCTAAAGCGCAATCTCAAAAATTTTTTGAATACTATACACCGTTATTAAAAAAAGGTGGCTTAGTTATTACTGATAATGTTTTGTATCATGGATTTGTATCTGATATAGATATCGTACGATCAAGAAATGTTAAGCAAATGGTAAAAAAGGTACAAAAATATAATACTTGGCTTATGAAACAAAAGAACTATAAAACAAATTTTTTAAATATGGATGATGGTTTAGCCATATCTATTAAAGGAGAATGAATATGACTGAATTACTTGTCACTCCAAAAACTTTAAATCATATGAAAACATTGATAGAAATCGGTGCTGATGCATTTGTGATTGGAGAGCAAAAATTTGGATTGAGATTACCTGGAGAATTTAATCGTGAAGATGTTCGAAAAGCAGTTAATTTAGCACACGAACATGATAAAAAAGTATATGTGGCAGTTAATGGTATTTTTCATAATTATCATTTAAATGCCTTAGAAAACTATATTGAATTTTTACATGACATAAGAGTGGATAGAATTATTTTTGGTGATCCTGCTGTCGTGATGTATGTTAAAAAACAAGATAATCCGATACCATTAAATTGGGATGCAGAAACAATTGTTACGAATTACTTCCAATGTAATTACTGGGGTGAAAAAGGCGCTAAAAGAGCTGTATTAGCACGTGAATTAAACCTAGATGAAATTTTAAATATTAAAAAACATGCAAAGGTTGAAGTTGAAGTTCAGGTTCACGGTATGACTTGTATGTTCCAATCTAAACGTATGTTATTGGGTAATTATTACACTTTTCAAGATAGACAAATGAAAATCCAACGTAGTGAGAATGAGCAGGATTTATTATTATATGATGAAGAAAGAGAAAATAAATATCCTGTTTTTGAAGATTACAATGGTACGCATATTATGTCTCCTAATGATATCTGTTTAATTGAAGAATTAGAGCCATTCTTTGAAGCAAATATTGATTCATTTAAAATTGATGGTATCTTACATAGTGAATCATACATTAATACTGTTACAGCACAATATAGAGAAGCCATTGACTTATATCATGAAGATCCAGAAGCTTATGAAGATGAAAAATTTATGTTAATTGATCCAATAGAAGAAATTCAACCTGAACATCGTCCATTTGATGAAGGGTTCTTATATAAACAAACAGTATATTAAGGGAGGCGCCAGTATGAAGACGTTAAATGAAATTGAACTAAATACTAAAAGAAAAATAAAAAAACCTGAATTATTAGCGCCTGCTGGAAACTTAGAGAAGTTAAAGATTGCGGTTCACTATGGCGCTGATGCTGTATTTTTAGGTGGACAAGAATACGGGTTACGTTCTAACGCTGATAACTTTACTATGGAAGAAATTAAAGAAGGCGTTGAATTTGCAAACCGTTATGGTGCAAAAATTTATGTTACGACTAATATTATCGCTCATGATGAAAATATAGACGGTTTAGAAGATTATTTACGTCAATTAGAAGCTACAGGTGCAACAGGAATTATTGTAGCAGATCCACTTATTATTGAAACATGTAAGAAAGTGGCTCCTAAATTAGAAATTCATCTTTCAACACAACAATCTCTTTCTAATTACAAAGCTGTGGAATACTGGAAAGAAGAAGGACTTGATCGAGTAGTATTAGCTCGTGAAACAGGCGCTATGGAAATGAAAGAAATGAAAGACAATGTTGATATCGAAATAGAAGCCTTTATTCATGGTGCAATGTGCATTGCTTATTCAGGTAGATGTACTTTAAGTAATCACATGACAGCACGAGACTCTAACAGAGGCGGTTGTTGTCAAAGTTGTCGTTGGGATTATGATTTACTAGCTGTTGATGAAGAGGGAGAATTAGATTTATTTTATCAAGATGGTGAAGTTGTGCCTTTTGCTATGAGCCCAAAAGATTTAAAATTAATTGAGTCCATTCCTCAAATGATGGATATTGGTATAGATTCTTTAAAAATTGAAGGGCGAATGAAATCTATTCATTATATTGCTACAGTAGTATCAGTTTATCGTAAGGTTATTGATGCATATGCAGAAGATCCAGATAATTTTAAAATTAAACCAGAGTGGTTAATTGAATTAGATAAATGTGCTAATCGAGATACAGCACCTGCTTTCTTTGAGGGAACGCCTGGATATGAAGAGCAAATGTTTGGCGTTCAACAAAGTAAAAAGTCACCATATGATTTTTGTGGATTAGTTTTAGATTATGACGAAGCAACGCATATTGCTACAATACAACAAAGAAATCACTTTAAACCAGGCCAAGAAATTGAATTTTTTGGACCTGAAATTAAATCATTTAAACAGGTTATTGATGTCATTTATGATGAAGAAGGAAATCACCTTGATGCAGCACGTCATCCTCTTCAAATTGTTCAAATTAAAGTGGATCATCCTATTTACCCTAATAATATGATGAGAAAGGAAATTGGCTAATGACACAGACAACAATCATCGGAATCGCTGGCGGTTCAGGATCAGGAAAAACAACTGTTACAAATGAAATAATGAAAAACTTAGAAGGCCATAGTGTTGCTTTACTTGCTCAAGATTATTATTATAAAGATCAATCTCACTTAACATTTGAAGAACGACTTGAAACTAACTATGACCATCCTTTTGCATTTGATAATGATTTACTTATTAGTAATTTAAAAGATTTGCGTAATGGTCAAGCGGTTGAAGTGCCAACATATGATTATAAAAATCATACTAGAAGTGATGAAACAATTGCATTTGAACCTAAAGATGTTATTATCATAGAGGGTATATTTGCTTTGGAAAATAAAACATTACGTGATATGATGGATGTTAAAATATATGTTGATACTGATGCAGATTTACGTATTTTAAGAAGACTTGTACGTGATACAAAAGAGCGAGGGCGCTCAATGGAATCAGTTATTAACCAATATTTAAATGTTGTCCGACCTATGCATAATCAATTTATAGAACCAACAAAAAAATATGCTGATATTATTATTCCAGAAGGTGGAAGTAATAAAGTGGCGATTGATATAATGACAACAAAAATACAAACGCTTGTTGGGAAGCATTAACGAATAGTATGTATTTATCAAAATTAAATTAACTTGTTGAAAAGGAAGATGAACTTATGGAAAATCAAAAACAATATCCAATGACACAGGAAGGTTATGAAAAATTAGAACAAGAATTGGAAGAACTTAAAACAGTTAAACGTCCTGAAGTAGTAGAAAAAATCAAAGTTGCTAGATCTTTTGGTGACTTATCTGAGAACTCAGAATACGATGCTGCTAAAGATGAACAAGGTTTTATTGAGCAAGATATTCAACGTATTGAGCACATGCTTAGATATGCTTTGATTATTGAAGACAACGGTGATAATAATGTTATTCAAATTGGTAAAACTGTTACGTTTGTGGAATTACCTGGTGATGAAGAAGAAAGCTATCAAATTGTTGGATCTGCAGAAGCAGATGCGTTTAAAGGAAAAATTTCAAATGAATCTCCAATGGCAAAAGCACTTATTGGTAAAAGTTTAAATGATGAAGTCCGTGTTCCACTTCCAAATGGTGGAGAAATGAAAGTTAAAATCATTGATATTAAGTAACAAAAAATCCAAAAATCATTTTGATTTTTGGATTTTTTTATAGTTAAATATTTACAGTTATTTAACTATAAATTAGATATAAGCAAGTACATTCATTTAATTTTTAGAACTTTTACATGACAAAAATATAAATATATGCTTAAATAACAATGTAGACAAATTATATAGATATCTTGTATTGAAAGGGAGTAAGCGATTACATTAATGCATTACTCACCTTCTTTTATTATTGTCTATTTGAAAGACATATTAAACTACTATGAATACGTGGATATTTTATATTACTAATATATAGAATGAAATACGTTATTTATACTTGAAGGAGGACCATCATCTTTGGAAATAAAGATTATTAATGAACAATCAATTGCACTTTATTTTAAAGAAGAAATATCTGAAAGTAATTACAGAGATGTTGAATCCGTTACTAAACATATACACGCTAAAAGAATAGACGGTATCAAAGATGTGATACCGTCATATAGAGCAATTATGATAAATTTTGATAATAAAAAGTTTAATTTTAAGCAATTAATAGATATATTAGATTTAAAACAGTTAAATGGTGAACATGCTAAAGATATTTCAGATAAAACGATTATACATATTCCAGTATTATATAATTCAGAAGTCGGACCTGATTTACCATATGTAGCTAAACATAACAAACTAACTACTGATGAAGTCATTCAAATCCATACTCAAAATGAATATCTCGTTTACATGTTAGGATTTATGCCTGGTTTTCCATTTTTAGGCGGGTTGGATTCTCGTTTACATACTCCACGTCGAGATGAACCTAGGGTTAAAATTGAAGCAGGTTCAGTAGGAATAGCAAATAATCAAACTGGTTTATATCCTTCTGATTCACCAGGTGGCTGGCAAATTATTGGAAGAACACCATTAAAAGTATTTGATATCAATGACGATGAAATGTCTTTATATCAAGCGGGAAATTATATTAAGTTTTATTCTATTGATGAAAATACATTTAACGACATCCAAAGTGAAATAGCAGAAAATCAATTTAATAAAGAAAAGTGGGTGTTAAATCATGTCGATTAGTATTATACAACCTGGTATGTTCACAACTGTTCAAGATGAAGGAAGATTTGGTTTTCAACACCTAGGTTTTTCAAGTGCTGGTGCTATGGATTTATACAGTTATTTAATTGGTAAGTCTTTAATTGGTAATAATGGACCCAGCCTTGAATACACTATTATCGGTCCAACACTTCGATTTAATAAAGATAATACATTTATTTTGACAGGAGCATATGTAAACGCAAAATTAAATGAAAAGACAGTTGATATTAATACTGTAATTTATGCATGCAAAGGTGATATTTTGAACATTGGAGCAGTTACTGCAGGTGCTCGTGGTTATATTTTCTTTGGCCATCCTTTAGATATTCAACCAATAGCAGAAAGTTATTCGACACATACTAGAAGTAAAATTGGTGGTTACAAAGGGAGACCATTATCAAAAGGTGATTTGATATGCTTAAAAGAAAATCCATCTTTCAAACAAAACTTGGGTAAAACAACAGTTTACAATGCTATACCCGAAGATAATATAATACATATTATTAAAGGTCCACAAATCGAAGCATTTTCAAAGGAAAGTATAAATAATCTCGTTAATATGGAATATAAAGTTTCTGAAAAATCTGATAGAATGGGGTATCGTCTTAATGGTGAGCGTATTCCACCTAAAACTGGAGCAGATATTATTTCAGAACCTGTTGCTTTAGGAAGTATTCAAGTCCCAAATGATGGTAATCCTATTATCTTATTAAATGATAAACAAACTATAGGTGGCTATACGAAAATCGCTACAGTCACTCAACTGGATTTAAATAAAATTGCTCAATTTAAGCCAGGAGATTTAATTCGATTTAAGTGGTCAACGATTGAAGAGGCTACAAAGGCTCAGGAACAATATCTAAATCACTTTAATCATTTAAATACTGAAATTAACACGTCCCCAACTTTTAATATGGGTGAAATGAGACCGACAGCAAAGAAATTGACTAAAATCATTACAGAGGAGAGATAGTTATGGATATAAAAAAAATAGAAGAAGTCATTAAACTTGTAAAATCAAATAATGTAAAAAAATTTAAATATAAAGATAACAAAAACGAAATCGAGTTAGATTTTACTGAACAAAGTAACAATCAAAATAATAGTACTTCAGTAATACAATCTGAAGGGAATTCTCAAAACGAAAATATCTCAGAAAATAACTCTTCAAATGATTCAGCAAAAACAATTACTTCTCCTATGGTAGGGACATTCTTCTTACAAGATAGCAAGGAATTAACGGACCCTATAATTCAAGTAGGTGACAACATTAAATCTGGTGATATTATCGGATATGTTGAAGCAATGAAAGTAATGAATGAAGTGACTAGTGATATAGATGGTGAGATTACCGACATTGTTGTTGAACATGGTACAAACGTTGAATACGATCAAGTTCTGGTTAAAGTGAAATAAAGGGGGACAGAAATATGTATCGTTGTTTAATAGCGAATAGAGGAGAAATTGCGGTACGTATCATTCGAGCGTGTCGAGAAATGGGAATAGAAACTGTTGTAGTCTACGCTAAAGGTGATGAAAAAAGTCTTCATGTAAGCTTGGCTGATCAAGCAGTTTGTATTGGAGAACCAAATCCTTTAGATAGTTATTTGAATATAGAACGTATTATTGGTGCAGCTGAAATCACAGGTTCTAATGTTATTCATCCCGGATACGGATTTCTATCGGAGAGTACAACATTTGCCCAAAAAGTTGAAGAGAACGATATTCATTTTATTGGCCCTAACAAAAAAACAATGGAAATGATGGGGGATAAAATAACTGCTCGTCAAACTGTTCATTCAGCAGGGGTACCAGTTATTCCTGGGTCAACAGATGCAGTAAATTCTGTAGAAGAAATCAAAGAATTAGCAAAAGACATAGGATATCCTTTAGTATTAAAAGCTGCAAGTGGTGGTGGCGGTAAAGGTATTCGAATTGTTAAGGAAGAAAATCAACTTGAGAAATCATTAAAAGAAGCTAAAAGTGAAGGTCAAAAATATTTTAATGATGATCGAGTGTATGTAGAAGCATTTATTCCTGTTGCAAAACACGTAGAGGTTCAAGTAATTGGTGACGGAAAAGAAAATTATGTTCATTTGGGTGAACGAGATTGTTCAGTCCAAAGAAAAAATCAAAAATTAATAGAAGAAGCACCATGTGCAGCATTGTCTGAAGAACGACGTGAAAAAATATGTAATGATGCTGTCAAAGTTGCAAAAGCCTCTAATTATCGTAGTGCAGGTACTATTGAATTTTTAGTTACTGAAGAGGCGCATTACTTTATTGAAATGAACGCGAGAATACAAGTAGAACATACTGTTACTGAATTGCGTGCAGATAGAGATTTATTACAAGCACAATTATATTTGTTATTACATAATAGATTACCGTTTAGTCAAGAAGATATTGTATTCAATGGTCATGTAATTGAGGCACGTATTAACGCTGAAAATCCAGAAAAGAAATTCCAACCTACTCCAGGTAAAGTTAAACGTCTACACTTACCTCAAGGTTTTAATATTAGAGTAGATTCGTTATTATATGCTGGTTATCAAGTATCTCCTTACTATGATTCATTAGTTGCAAAAGTTATCGTAAAAGATTCTAACAGAACTTCTGCGATTAACAAGTTAAAAGTGGCACTTGATGAAATGGTAATTGATGGTTTCACTACTACGGCTGATTTTCTATATGCAGTATTAAGTTACCCACCATATGCAAAAGGAAATGCAGAAGAAGTTGATATTAAATTCCTTGAAAAACATCAAATAGTTAAAGGAGTAAAATTATGATGAAAGTTGATTTGAACTGTGATTTAGGTGAAGCATTTGGTAACTATTCATTTGGAGGTGATAAAGATATCATTCCTTTAATTACATCTGCTAATATTGCCTGTGGTTTTCATGCGGGTGATGAAAATGTAATGAATCAAACAGTAAAATTAGCTAAAGAAAACCATGTGAGTATTGGCGCTCATCCTGGACTTCCAGATTTAAAAGGGTTTGGTCGTCGAAAGATGGATATTAATCCAACCGAAGTATATAATCTAATAGTTTATCAATTAGGTGCTTTAGAAGGATTTTGTAAAGTACACCAAACGCGAATAAATCATGTTAAACCACACGGTGCACTGTATAATATGGGTGCTAAAAATAAAGACATTGCAAAAGCAATTGCAAAAGCAATATACGATTTTGATTCTGCAATAATGCTTGTAGGTTTATCTAATTCATTATTAATATCTGAAGCTAAAGCAATTGGATTGAAAACAGCTTCTGAAGTGTTTGCTGATAGACGTTACGAAGATAATGGACAATTAGTTAATCGTAAAGAATCAGACGCAGTCATTACTGATACTGACGAAGCACTAAAACAAGTTTTGAAAATGGTAACTGAAAACAAAGTGATAAGTCGCAATGGGAAAGAAATTGATTTGGAAACAGATACGATATGTGTCCACGGTGATGGTAAACATGCACTAGAATTTGTTGAACAAATAAGAAAAAAATTAACGAAAGAAGGCATTGATATTCAATCCTTATAAGGGGGTTTTCTAATGAAAGAAAGTTTAAATCAAAAACAAGATAAAGACAATTTTAAATTTACAAAAAGTCATAGACGCTTACTTTATGGATCTGTATTTTTAATGGCTACATCAGCGATTGGTCCTGCATTTCTAACTCAAACTGCTGTGTTTACGGCAGAATTTTATGCAAGTTTCGCTTTTGCAATCTTAATCTCTATATTAATTGATATTGGAGCTCAAATTAATATTTGGCGCGTATTAGTTGTAACAGGTTTACGTGGTCAAGAAGTATCAAATAAAGTGTTACCTGGATTAGGAACTTTAATTTCAATATTGATTGCTTTTGGAGGACTTGCTTTTAATATCGGAAACATAGCTGGTGCTGGTTTAGGATTGAATGCAATGTTTGGACTTGATGTTAAATGGGGAGCAGCGATTACAGCCATTTTTGCAATTTTAATATTTGTAAGTAAAAGTGGTCAAAAAATTATGGATATTGTTTCAATGATTTTAGGAGTAATAATGATATTAGTAGTAGCTTATGTCATGGTTGTATCTACCCCTCCCTATGGTGATGCACTTATCCATACAGTTGCACCAGAACATCCTATTAAATTAATTTTACCAATTATTACTTTAGTTGGAGGAACAGTAGGTGGATACATCACATTTGCTGGCGCACATAGAATACTTGATTCTGGAATGAAAGGTAAAGAGTTTTTACCATTTGTGAATCGTTCAGCTATTGCAGGTATCTTAACTACAGGTATTATGAGAACATTATTATTCTTAGCAGTACTTGGAGTTGTAGTGACAGGTGTCACTTTAAATGCAGATAATCCGCCAGCATCTGTATTCGAACATGCTATTGGACCAATAGGAAAAAGTATTTTTGGAATTGTTATTTTCGCAGCCGCAATGTCATCAGTGATTGGTTCAGCATATACAAGTGCGACTTTCTTAAAAACATTACACAAATCATTATTTAATAAAAATAATTTGATTGTCATTGTCTTCATCGTGATTTCAACAATAATTTTCTTATTAATTGGAAAACCAATTAGTTTATTGATTATTGCAGGAGCAATAAATGGATGGATTTTACCGATTACTTTGGGTGCAATATTGATAGCGAGTAGAAAAAAATCAATTGTTGGAGATTATAAACATCCAACATGGATGCTAGTATTTGGTATTGTAGCAGTTATTGTTACTATTATAACAGGTATGTTATCTCTACAAGATTTAGCAACCTTATGGAAAGGTTAATCATAAATAAATATATAATTTAAGAATTTTAAAATTTAACTGTCGACAGTTTTGAACTGTATCGACAGTTTTTTATTAAATCATTTTCAATATTATTTTAATAGAAAAAGTTAGTCGTGATGAACTAGAAATTATGTTAAAATAACATGTGCTAAGATTAAAGTTGAGGTGTAAATATGATTGGAATTATTGGAGCTATGGAAGAAGAAGTAGCGATTTTAAAACATAAATTAGTGAATTTAAATGAGATTGATGTAGCACATGTAAAATTTTATCGAGGTCAACTAAATGATAAAGAGGTTGTCTTAACACAAAGTGGAATTGGAAAAGTAAATGCTGCAATATCCACAACACTGTTAATTGAAAAATTTAAACCTACATTGATTATAAATACAGGTTCTGCTGGTGCTTTAGATGATAGTTTATCAGTTGGAGATATTTTAATTAGTAATCATGTGATGTACCATGATGCAGATGCAACTGCTTTTGGATACGACATCGGTCAAATACCTCAAATGCCAGCTCAATTTGAAGCTAACCAACAATTACTCCAATTAACTGAAAAAGTTGTAAAACAACAAAATTTAACCGCTAAAATTGGTCAAATTGTAAGTGGCGATAGCTTTATTGGCAGTAGCGAACAGCGATTAAAAATTAAACGTCAGTTTTCAGAAGGTATGGCAGTTGAAATGGAAGCAACGGCTATTGCTCAAACTTGTTATCAATTTAATTTGCCTTTTATCGTCACTCGTGCGGTTTCTGATTTAGCAAATGGGAAAGCAGAAATGTCGTTTGAAGAGTTTCTTGGTAAAGCAGCTCAATCATCAAGTAACATTGTTGAACAGTTGGTTAAAGAAATATAAAAAATAAATAATTTAAAGGTGAAATGAATGGGATTGATTAAAAAATATTTTATGCCTAATGATTATGTACAATCTGTATTTCAAATTGATATTGAAAAGTTAGCAAATTCTGGTTTTAAAGGTATTATTACAGATTTAGATAATACATTAGTAGGTTGGGACGTCAAAACACCAACGAAAGAAATACAAGAATGGTTTAAAAAGGCAAATGATTTAGGATTAACGATTACAATTGTATCAAATAATAGTGAAAAACGTGTTTCCGGTTTTTCGAAAGACCTAGACGTTGATTTTATCTTTAAAGCTAGAAAACCTATGGGAAGAGCTTTTAAAAAAGCTATACAACACATGAATATTAAACCAGAAGAAACAGTCGTTATAGGTGACCAAATGCTTACAGACGTACTTGGTGGTAATAATAACGGTCTATATACTATCATGGTAGTTCCTGTCAAAAAGACAGATGGATTTTTAACTAGACTAAATAGAGTAATCGAACGTCGATTATTAAACTATTTTAAAAGAAAAGGTTATATTACATGGGAGGAAAATTGATTGGATGAAACTTTAAAATGTATCGGTTGTGGCGCTCCTTTACAATCTGAAGATAAAAATGCACCTGGGTATGTACCAGAACATAATTTATTTAGAGATGATGTTATATGCCAACGTTGTTTTAGATTAAAAAATTATAATGAAATACAAGATGTAGGTATGGATAGTGAAGATTTTTTAAATTTATTAAATGGATTATCCGATAGACAAGGGATTATCGTTAACGTAGTTGATGTTTTTGACTTTGAAGGATCGTTTATTAATGCTTTAAAACGAATTGTAGGAAATAAGAAAATCATTTTGGCGGCGAATAAATTAGATCTTTTACCAAGACAAATTAACCAACGTCGTGTAAAAGAATGGTTAAAAAGAACAGCTAGAAAGTATGGTTTAGAAGCTGAAGAGGTGGTATTAATATCAGCTCATAAAGGATGGGGTATTGATGCACTTTTAGAATCAATCAACCGTTTTAGAAATCATCAAGATGTGTATATCGTTGGTACTACAAATGTTGGTAAATCAACTTTAATCAATAAATTAATTGAGCAAAGTGTAGGTGAAAAAGATGTCGTTACAACATCAAGATTTCCAGGTACAACATTAGATATGATAGATATCCCTTTAGATGAGAAAACATTTATGTATGACACACCTGGCATTATACAAGCGCATCAAATGACCCATTATGTGACAGAAAAAGAATTAAAAGTGATTATTCCTAAGAATGAAATTAAACAACGTGTATTTCAATTAAATGAGAGACAAACTTTATTCTTCGGTGGATTAGCTAGGATAGATTATGTTTCTGGTGAAAAACGACCACTTGTATGTTATTTTTCTAATGATTTAAATATTCATAGAACTAAAACTGAAAAGGCAAATGATTTGTGGCGAAATCAAATAGGACAATTATTAATTCCACCTAGTAATCCCGAAAATTTTAATATAAATGATATGAAAGCTGTACGTCTAGAAACTGGGAAAGAAAAACGTGACATTATGATTTCTGGATTGGGCTTTATTACAATCGAAGCAGGTGCAAAAGTGATTGTCCGTGTTCCTAAAAGTGTTGAGGTCGTTTTAAGACAATCTATTATGTAGGGAGGGGTCATAATGAGATTTGCAGTGATAGGAGATCCGATTTCACATTCATTATCACCAGTGATGCATAATACTAATTTTAAAGTTTTAGGTTTAAATCATACTTATGAAGCATTGCATATACCGGTTCAAGATTTCGATAATATTAAAGAAATAATAACTGAAAAAAATTTGAGTGGGTTTAATATTACTATTCCTCATAAAGAACGCATCATTCCATTCTTAGATGACATTGATGAACAAGCTAAAGCTGTAGGTGCGGTAAACACTGTGAAAATAGAAGGGAATAAATGGATTGGTTATAATACTGATGGTCTTGGATACGTAAAAGGATTAAAACAAGTATATCCTGATTTATCTAATGCATATATTTTAATTCTTGGAGCTGGGGGTGCAAGCAAAGGTATTGCAACTGCACTTTCACAATGTGTGCAACCTAAATTAACTATAGCGAATAGAACAATGAGTCGCTTTGATAATTGGAAATTAGACATTAATGCGATTACCCTACAACAAGCTGAACAATATCTTGATGAGTTTGATATTATTATTAATACAACATCAGCAGGTTTAGATAATAATAAAGAGAGTGTAATTCGTCTTGATCAATTATCACCGAGTACATTGGTAAGTGATATCATTTATATTCCCTATAAAACATCATTTTTACAACAAGCTGAAGAAAAGGGTAATCCTATTTATAATGGTCTAGATATGTTTGTATATCAAGGTGCTGAGAGCTTTAAAATATGGACTGGCAAAGATGCTGAAATTAAAGAAATGAAATTAGCAGTTTTAAATCAATTAAAAGGAGAATAATATGCTATGCTAACAGGTAAACAAAAAAGATATTTAAGAAGTTTGGCGCATAACATTGATCCAATTTTTCAAATAGGTAAAGCTGGAATTAATGATAATATGATTAGTCAAATAGATGAAACACTTGAAAATAGAGAATTAATTAAAATTCATATACTTCAAAATAATTTTGATGATAAAAACGATTTAGCCCAAACGCTAAGTCAAGCTACTAATAGTGAAGTGGTCCAAGTTATTGGATCAATGATTGTCATTTATAGAGAATCTCAAGAAAATAAGGAAATATCATTACCATAATTCTATGAAAAAAATTGTTTTATATGGTGGTCAATTCAATCCTATTCATACTGCACATATGTTAGTAGCTAATGAAGTATTTCATAAAATTAACCCGGATGTTTTCTATTTTTTACCAAGTTATATGGCTCCACTTAAAGAACATAACGATTACTTAGATGCTCATTATCGCATCAAAATGATTAATATGGTAATCGAGCAGTTAGGTTTCGGAAGTATTTGTTATGCAGAATTGGAAAGAAAAGGCCAAAGTTATACGTATGATACATTAAAAGCTTTAATTGACCAACATCCTTACGATAAGTTTTATTTTGTAATAGGATCAGACCAATATAATCAACTTGATAAATGGTATAAAATAGATGAATTAAAGCAAATGATTATCTTTATAGTAGTAAATAGAGAAAAAAATATTCAAAAAGTTGATGAAAATATGATTTCCATATCTATTCCAAGAATGGATATTAGTTCATCAATGATTAGACAACGTGTAAAAGATAAAAAAACAATTGATATTTTAGTCCCTCGAAATGTTAGTAAATATATTAGAGAGGAAGGATTCTATGAACACTAAAGAAGCAAAAAAACTTATCGAAAATAAATTACCTGAAAAGCGTTTTAAACATTCTCTTAGAGTAGCTGAGACAGCAATTAAGCTTGCTGAAATCTATGATGGAGATAAAAGTAAAGCAGAATTAGCAGGCATTTTACATGATTATTGCAAATATGATGATTTAGGAAAAATGTATCAAGTCGTTCGTCAACATGATTTAGATAGCAATTTGTTAAGTTATGGAAGTGAAATTCTTCATGGACCTGTGTGTGCAGCATTAATGAAGGCTGATTATGGCATCGAAGATGAAGAAACATTATTAGCTATTAAATATCATACTACTGGTCGTAAAGAAATGACAAAAACTGAAAAATTGGTATTTATTGCTGACTATATAGAACCTGGTAGAAAAACTCCAGGAGTTGAAGAAATTAGAGATATGGCATACAATCAAGGTAGCTTAGATAAAACAATTTATGAAATATCAAAGCGAACAGTCTTATTTTTAATTAGTAAAGATATTACTGTTTATGGTTCTACGATTGAATGTTTAAATTATTATAATTATAGTGATCAAAAGATAAAGGATGATTAAATGAATTCAGAAGAATTATTAAATATTGCTGTCACAGCGACAGAAGATAAAAAAGCAGAAGATATTGTTTCTCTTAATATGCAAGGTATTAGTGATATGACTGATTATTTTGTAGTATGTCATGGTAACAATGAACGTCAAGTTCAATCAATTGCTAGAGCAGTAAAAGAAAAAGTGCATGAAAATAATATTGAAGTAAAGCGTATGGAAGGTTATCAAAGTGCAAGATGGGTCTTAATTGATTTAGCAGACGTAGTAATTCATATTTTCCATAAAGATGAACGCAATTACTATAATATAGAGAAACTTTATCAAGATGCTCCAATAGAATCATATAATCAGGTAGCATATTAAAATGATGCAATACACTGAAATGAGTAAAGTTTATGATCAGCTTACTCAAGATCAACCTTATGAAGAATGGTTTAATATTGTAAAATATTATACAAGAACAATGTCTTATAATGATTCAATAAATATTCTTGATATTGGTTGTGGCACTGGAAGTTTAACGCAATTACTTCCTTCTATTGGAACGGTTACAGGCATGGATTTAAGTACAGACATGTTATCTATTGCTGCAAATAAATCTAATCAAGTTACTTGGTTAGAAGGTGACATGACCGATTTTTCATTAAATACAACATATGATGTTGTAACAATATTTTGTGATTCCCTGAATTATTTACCTGATATTGATGATATCGTAAATACGTTTAATTGTGTATTTAATCATTTATCTCATTTAGGAATGTTTATATTCGATATTCATACGATATATAAAATGAACACAGCATTTAATAATCAATGTTATATTGATGATAATGATGATATATTTTTAGCGTGGGAAGCTATAAAGGGTGAAGAACCTTATAGTGTTTATCATGATATGAGTTTCTTTTTAAAACAGTATAATGGTAATTATCACCGTTTTAATGAATCACACTATCAAAGAACATTTGAAAAAGATTTCTATATTCGATTATTAAAACAAACTGGATTTAATCGTATTGAAACTTTTGTAGACTTTGACATCAATAATCATAATGAAAAAGGTGACAGATTGTTTTTTGTTGCTTATAAATAAAATAAAGTAAACTCATCTCCTTATACGTTTATACATATAAGGAGATGAGTTTTTGTTTAAGTATAGAAATGAAATAATTCAATTATTAACTAAGTGGAAGACTCATATCATCATTTTAATTGCAGTAGTGTTACTTTTTATAGTGATTCTCATGCTTATGAAAAATAATGAGACTTCAGAACATATGACAACATCTAATGCTAATAATAGCCAATTTAATAATAATGAAAAATATAATAAAAATGATAATAATTTATCCACTTCTTCTAAAGAAAATTCAACGATTTATGTAGATGTCAAAGGGGCTGTTAAATTACCAGATGTTTATGAAATGAAAAAGAACGATAGAGTTAAAGATGTATTAAAAAAAGCTAAAGTTTCTGAAAACACTGATATTACAAAAATCAATTTATCTGAAAAACTTACTGATCAAAAAATGATTTATATACCTAATAAAAATGAAACGAAAATAAATGCTACACCCACTAATCAAAGTAATTTAAATACTTCTGAAAGTATTAAAGTCAATCTTAACACAGCAAATGAAAAAGAATTGCTTAATGTTCCAGGTATAGGGCCAACTAAAGTGAAAGAGATTATTAAATACAGAGAAGAAAAGGGACAGTTTAATAAGGTTGAAGACTTAAAACAAGTAAGAGGAATTGGAGGGAAAACTTTCGAGAAACTTAAAGATTACTTTACTATATAAATTAAATTGGAAGAAATTTTAATATAAATTATAATAGATATATATTTTTTTAAGGAGTTGAACTTTATGGATAGAATAAAATGGGACGAATACTTTATGGCACAAAGTCATTTGCTTGCGTTACGTTCTACATGTCAACGACTATCAGTAGGTGCAACAATTGTAAAGGACAATAGAATAATTGCAGGAGGTTATAATGGCTCAGTAGCAGGAGAAGTTCACTGTATTGATGTAGGATGTTTAATAGAAGATGGTCATTGTATTAGAACCATCCACGCGGAAATGAATGCATTATTACAATGCGCAAAACAAGGTGTATCATCAGATAATGCAACGATATATGTCACACATTTTCCTTGTTTAAACTGTACTAAATCTATTATTCAAGCAGGTATAAAAAAAATATACTATGCAAAAGATTATCATAATCATAAATATGCTATTAAATTATTAAATCAAGCAGGTATTGAGTATGAAAAAATAGCATTTTCTGCTAATAAAATAGCTGAATTTTTAACTAAAGAATGTTAGTTGTTTTATACGCACTTTCTTTTTTAAGTGGTATATTATGGGTTCATCTTAAATTATTTTCAATTTTAATATTTGCTATTATATTAATTATTATGTATCGAAAGAGTATTCCTTTATACCACTATTTATTAATTTTATCCTTTTTCTTTCTAGCTTTATTTCAAGTACATCATACTTTGAAAACAAATCATTTAATACTCCAAAATTTAAAAGTCCACAGTAATATACATTCAAAAGTAACGTTTCAAAATGATATAAAACAATTCAATCAAATTATTAAAGGACAATTTCGATATAAACATAATCTTTATCACTTTACTTTTAAAAGTCCACAATTGAGAGCTAAAGATTTAAAAAATCGAGAATGTAAAATTAATGGAAATATCACAAATAGTATTCAAAATGAAGTCTATGTTTATATCAATCAAATAGATAATAAATATTGTACTAAGGTTAATCATATAAGTTTTATAGATAAACACCTAAATTATATTCAAAACAAGTTATATCATTCTTCGTTAAAATATCCAGAGAGAGTATTAGCTTTAATTACTGGGGATACTGGTGCAATTGATACAGATTACTTAGATAAAGTTAAAGCTATAGGTATTTATCATTTACTTGCTGTCAGTGGATCACATGTTGCTACCATTATTTTTATCATTCAATATAGTCTGGTCAGGTTTAATATTCCAAAATTATTTATACGAGTTTTTATTATTATAATACTAATACTATTTATTTTTTATACAAATTTTGCACCGAGTGCTTTAAGAGCAGTTTTAACCGCTATTACTTTTTTTATTATCCCTAAGGCTTTTAAAATTTCGTCTATAAGTGTATTATCTTTAGTCTTTTTATTGATGACAATTTGGAATATAAATTTTGCTTATGATATTGGATTTCAATTTTCTTTCATCATTTCTTTTTTTATACTACTTTCTAAGCCACTATTTAATAATCAATCAATTTTAAAGAATTATATTTATATAACAATTATCGCTCAATTTTCATCCATGATTATTAGTATTTACCATTTTAATCAGTTTCAATGGATTGGTTTTATTTCTAATGTAATATTTGTCCCATTATATTCTTTCATTATTTTTCCACTTTCTATTGTTTTATTTATTTTCTATCATTTCTTTAGTGACTTGCGATATATAAATATAGTTGCAAATCAATTATTTGAACTGCACGATAGAATAATGCAACCGTTCATTTTATTTAGAAATTACCAAATAAATATCGCTGATCAATCAAATTTAAGTCTACTATACTGTTTCATTTTATTAACTCTACTAACTACATTTATATGTTATAAAAATTATAGAGTATTCTTAATTATAATTATCTTATTTATAATATTTTTAAGATTAACTAATCAACCATTAGCGACGACGTTTACTGCTTTAAACGTTGGCCAAGGTGATAGTTTTCTTTTTCAAACAAAAAATAATGAAACTGTGATGGTAGATACTGGTGGTAAAGTAGTTCAAACGAAGATTAAAGATAATCATAATATTGCGAAATATCATATTATTCCTACTTTAAAATCTAGAGGAATATCAAAAATTGATCACTTAATTCTTACCCATCCACATAATGATCATATCGGCGAATTTCCTTATTTAGCACAAAATATAAGAATTAAAAATTTATATTTATATATAAAAAGTTATTCTATAGAACAAATTAAAACTATACATACAACTTGTAGTATATATCATATAAAAGTTATTGATGTTTCAGAGACTAATAAAATTCAGTTGAAAGAAGCTAAAATATCATTTTTAAATGCTTTTATTGATTCCAATGAAGACAAAAATGCACAAAGTATAATCTCATTAATAGAGTACAAAAATTACAAATTATTATTGATGGGCGACGCAATTGAAGAAAATGAAAATTTATTATTAAAGAAATATCATTTACCGTTAATTGATGTTCTAAAAGTTGGACACCATGGTAGTAAAACAAGTAGTTCAAAACATTTTTTAGAAATCATACAACCTAAAATAAGTATTATTTCAAGTGGAAAAAATAATACTTTTCATTTGCCTAATAATGAAACGATAGATAAATTAGAGAAAATTAATTCTCATATCTACAATACTCAGACTGATGGAGAAATTACTTTCAATCTCGATAATCAACTTATATCATCCTTTAATAAAAGTTAATGATAGAGAATAATAATTACACAATGCTATAATAACCTAATGGTAGAATTTTGAAAGGGTGCAAGTTTACATGGCTAATAATATAATGGCTATATACGGAGAAGTGCCAGAACTAGTGGAGAAAAAAAGTAATGAAATCGTAGAAAGTTACTTAAATGAAAAAAAAGACGATTTTAACTATGTTAAATATAATCTTTATGATACAAGTTTTAATCAGATTATAGAAGAAGCATTAACAATGCCTTTTATTTCAGAGAAAAAAGCTATTGTTGTTAAAAATGCTTTTATCTTTACAGGTGAGAAAGTTTCAAAAGATATCCAACTAAACAACGAACAAGTGAACGAATTTTTAGAAAAATATGATGGAGAAAATTTTATTATTTTTGAAGTGTATCAAAATAAACTAGATGAAAGAAAGAAAATTACTAAGACTTTAAAAAAGACAAGCAAGCTAGCTAAAGTTGAACAGATGTCTGAACAAGAGATTAAAAAATGGATAAAAAATAAACTTCATGAAAATTTTAAAGATATTAAACAGGATGCATTAGATTTATTTATAGAATTAACTGGTATTAACTTTAATATAGTTTCGCAAGAATTAGAAAAAATCATTTTATTCTTAGGAGATCGAACAACTATAAATAAAAAAGATGTTGAAGAAATTATTAATAGAAGTTTAGAACAAAATGTTTTTCTTTTAACTGAATATATACAAAAAAGAGAAAAATATAAAGCCATTCAACTTATTAAAGATTTAATAGTAATGAAAGAAGAACCTATAAAACTATTGGCATTAATAACAAGTAATTATCGATTATATTATCAATGTAAAATTTTAAGTCGAAAAGGATATAGCGGACAACAAATTGCTAAAACAATTAATGTGCACCCATACCGAGTTAAATTGGCTTTAAATCAAGTAAAACATTATCAATTAGCTCATTTGCTAAATATTATTGATCAATGTGCAGAAACTGATTATAAGTTAAAATCCTCCTATATGGATAAACAACTGATTTTAGAATTATTTATTCTTTCTTTATAAATAAAAAAAGTTCAAGCTAATCGCTTGAACTTTTTAAATGATTATTTGCTTGAAGACATTAATTGAGACTTAATGCGGTCAGCTTTATTTGAGTGAATTAAGTTACTGTGTGCAGCTTTATCAACTGATTTAATTGCGAAGTTAACTAATTCAGCTTTATTATCAGAATTATTTTCAATTGCTGATTTAGCATTTTTCACTGCAGTACGCATAGCGTTTTTTTGTGAAATATTACGTGCTTCAGCAGTTTCAGTTGTTCTTACACGTTTAATAGCAGATTTAATATTTGGCATTACTGTCACCTCCTAAAAGTGATCTAAGCATATCAAATTTTATTTTGATTACAACAAGAAATATTTTATCAAAACATGAATATTTGTGCAATCATTTATTAACATTAAACCTATTTATTTAAAAAAAGAATGATATTAACTATTGGAAACCTTTATACAACACTTTATAATTGTTATGTAGTTTAAGAAAAATCTTAATAATTAAAAGTAAGTAAAGAATCTTTAGATGATGATTCTTTTCTCTTAAATTTGCAAATAATGATTAAAAACGATATTATGTCAAAGATGTATACATATACGGTTAAATTTACGAAAGCGAGAATGATAAGTTATGGATATGCAAGAACGCTATAACCGAAGAGATAATATAAGAAACTTTTCTATAATTGCTCATATTGATCATGGTAAATCAACGTTAGCAGATAGAATTTTAGAAAATACTAAATCTGTAGAAACTAGAGAAATGCAAAATCAATTGCTTGATTCAATGGATCTTGAAAGAGAGCGCGGTATTACAATTAAATTAAATGCTGTTAGATTAAAATATGAATCTAAAGATGGTCAGACTTATACGTTTCATTTAATCGACACTCCAGGGCACGTCGATTTCTCATATGAAGTTTCTCGTTCATTAGCTGCATGTGAAGGTGCTATTTTAGTAGTTGATGCTGCACAAGGCATCGAGGCTCAAACTCTTGCTAATGTTTACTTAGCACTAGATAATGATTTAGAACTCTTACCGGTAGTAAATAAAATAGATCTACCCGCAGCTGAACCAGAAAGAGTAAAACAAGAATTAGAAGACGTTATTGGTTTAGATAAAGATGAAGTTGTGTTAGCAAGTGCTAAATCAAATATTGGTATTGATGAAATCTTAGAAAAAATTGTTGAAGTTGTTCCTCCACCAGAAGGAGATCCTAGTGCACCGCTTAAAGCTCTTATTTTTGATTCAGAGTACGATCCTTATCGAGGTGTTATTTCTTCTATTCGTGTAATGGAAGGCGTTGTAAAAGCTGGAGATCGTATCAAAATGATGGCAACAGGAAAAGAGTTTGAAGTTACTGAGGTTGGGATTAATACTCCTAAACAACTACCAATTGAAGAACTTACAGTAGGCGATGTTGGATATATTATTGCAAGTATTAAAAATGTCGACGATTCACGTGTTGGGGATACTATCACTCATGTAGATAGACCAGCAGATGCTCCGTTAAAAGGGTATAAAAAGATGAATCCAATGGTTTATTGTGGATTGTTCCCAATTGATAATAAAGATTATAACGATTTAAGAGAAGCGCTTGAAAAACTTCAATTAAATGATGCATCATTAGAATTTGAACCAGAATCATCACAAGCGTTGGGATTTGGATTTAGAACAGGATTCTTAGGTATGCTACATATGGAAATTATTCAAGAGAGAATTGAACGAGAGTTTGGAATAGAATTAATTGCCACTGCACCTTCAGTTATATATAAATGCGAAATGAATGATGATTCAGAAGTTACAGTTGATAATCCATCTCAAATGCCTGAACGTGATAGAATTAAAGCGATTTATGAACCATATGTAAAAGCAACAATGATGGTTCCAAATGACTATGTAGGAGCAGTTATGGAACTGTGTCAACGTAAACGTGGCCAATTTATAAACATGGATTACTTAGATGATATCCGTGTAAATATCGTTTATGAAATTCCATTGTCAGAAGTTGTATTTGATTTCTTTGACCAATTAAAATCTAATACGAAAGGCTATGCTTCATTTGATTATGAATTTATCGAAAATAAAGAAAGTAATTTAGTTAAAATGGATATTTTATTAAATGGTGACAAAGTAGATGCACTTAGTTTTATCGTTCACATAGATTTTGCGTATGAACGAGGTAAAGCTCTTGTTGAAAAGTTAAAAACACTTATTCCTAGACAACAATTCGAAGTTCCGGTTCAAGCTGCAATAGGTCAAAAAATCGTAGCCCGAACTAATATTAAATCTATGGGTAAAAACGTGTTATCTAAGTGTTATGGTGGAGATATCAGCCGTAAACGTAAATTACTTGAAAAACAAAAAGCTGGTAAAGCAAAAATGAAAGCTGTTGGTAACGTAGAAATACCACAAGATGCTTTCTTAGCTGTTCTTAAAATGGATGATGAATAAATTATTAATGCGAGGCTGGAACCTACAATCATGTGTTCCAACCTCGTTTGTGTTTTAAAAACTTAAAATTGAGGGTGTAACTATGTCAATAAAAAGTGCGTATATTCATATACCTTTTTGCGTTAGGATTTGTACATATTGTGATTTTAATAAGTACTTTATTAACAAACAACCAGTAGATGAATATATTTCTGCATTAATTAAAGAAATGAAAACAAGTGAAATTAGAAATCTTGAAACAATGTACGTTGGAGGAGGTACGCCTACAGCTTTAAATCTCAAGCAACTTGAAACACTTTTAAAAGCAATACAGTCAACTTTTTCAATTAAAGGTGAATATACATTTGAAGCAAACCCCGATGAATTAACTTTAGATAAAGTGAAATTACTGCACTCATATGGTGTAAATAGAATTTCTATGGGTGTACAAACATTTAAACCAGAATTACTAAAAATTCTAGGTAGAACACATAAAACTCAAGATATATATAATGCTGTAGATTATGCTAGAAAAGCAAATATTGAATCGATTAGTTTAGACCTAATGTATCATTTACCAACTCAAACATTAGACGATTTTTCAGATAGTCTTAATAGAGCAATACAAATGGATATAGATCATATTTCAAGTTATGGATTAATTTTAGAACCTAAAACTCAATTTTATAATATGTATCGAAAAGGCAAATTAAAATTGCCAAACGAAGATCTAGGAGCTGAAATGTACCAATATTTAATGAATGTTTTAGGAGAAACCTCATTTAAACAGTATGAAATCTCAAATTTCGCCAAGTCTCATCATGAATCAAGACATAATAAGACTTACTGGCTAAATGAAGAATATTATGGTTTTGGAGCAGGCGCAAGTGGATATGTAAATGGAGAACGCTATTCGAATCTCAATCCTGTTAATCATTACATCAATGCTATTAATAATCATCAACGTCCTATTTTAACTTCCAATTTCCCTACTCAATCAGAAAGAATGGAAGAAGAAATGTTTTTAGGATTAAGAATGAATAAAGGTGTCGATAAAGTTAAATTTCTTTCAAAATTTGGTACCTCAATGGATAAAGTGTTTGGTGAGACAATAAATAATCTGAAAAAGAAAAATTTACTTTATGAAAGAGATAACCATATTTCATTGACAAACAGGGGAAAAATCATTGGAAATGAAGTTTTTGAAGCATTTCTATTAAATTAATAAATTTTTTTGAAAAATAAGAGCTTTAACGTTGACTTACTTTGACCAATTTGTTAAATTATAATTAGCACTTGAGACAAAGGAGTGCTAATGAGGTGAAGACATGATTACAAATAGACAATTAAGCATTTTAAATGCAATTGTTGAAGATTATGTTGATTTAGGACAACCGATAGGTTCTAAAACCTTAATTGATAGACATAACTTAAATGTAAGCCCAGCTACTATTAGAAACGAAATGAAGTATTTGGAAGAGTTGAATTTTTTAGAAAAAATTCATTCATCTTCAGGGCGTGCACCTTCTGAACAAGGTTTTAGATTATACGTCAATCAATTGTTAAAACAAACATCTCATCAAAAACAAAATAAAGTTCAACGTTTAAATCAACTTTTGATTGAGAATCATTATGATATTTCTTCAGCCCTTAGTTATTTTGCTGATGAATTATCAATAAAATCTCAATATGCAACGTTGGTTGTTCGACCTAATCACAAAACAGATATTATAAATAATGTTCATTTGATTCGTGCAAATTCGTCTATAATTATAATGGTCATCATCTATAATTCTGGACATGTAGAACATTTACATTTAAGTGAATCAATGGAGTTTGACGATGATAGGTTAACAAGGATTTCAAATTTTTTGACTGATAATTATTATAAAAGTCAATTTGATTTTAATAAGAAGTTAAAACAATTTACAAATTCTATTGCGGAACAATCCTTTATAAATGAATTAACTATCATGCTAACTTCTCATCTCCATAAACAAAGTAATAGCATTTTTATGGGTGGAAAGGTTAAACTTATTGATGCACTGAACGAAACCAATGTTTCTTCTATTCAGCCAATCTTACAATATCTAGAATCAGAAAAAATTATCGAGTTACTAGAAAATATTTCCACTTCTGAAATTAATGTTAAAATTGGCCACGAAATAGATGAAGGGTTAAGTGATATTTCAATTATAACGAGCCAGTACCATTTTGATGATGCACTAAAAGGACAAATTGCGGTTATCGGACCAACTGCGATGCATTATCAAAATGTGATTCAATTACTTAATCAAATATGGTGAATCTAATTGTAATTATATTGGAGGGCATAAAATGACAGAAAAAGACGAATCAGTGAAAAATAACACTGAACATACTGAAGAAAATGAAACCGTTAAAAACGAAGCGTCGTCTTCAAATGATGTAGAAAATAATCCTTCTGAAGAAGAATTAAATAATGAATCTACATCTGAACATGATAATGAAGATAAAAATGATCAATCTAAAGACGAAGAGATTCAACAATTACAATTAAAAGCAAATGAAAATGAAGAAAAATATTTAAGATTATATGCTGAATTCGAAAATTATAAGCGTCGAATTCGAAATGAAAATGAAACAAATAAAAAATATCAAGCTCAACCCGTGCTTACTGATATTTTACCTACTATCGATAACATTGAACGTGCACTGAAAATTGAGGGTGATGATGAATCATTTAAATCTCTCAAAAAAGGCGTTCAAATGATTCATGAAAGCTTATTAAGAGCATTAAAAGACAATGGCTTAGAAGAAATTGAATCTGAAGGTCAAGAATTCGATCCAAACTTCCATCAAGCTGTTGTTCAAGATGACAATCCTGATTTTAATTCTGGTGAAATCACTCAAGAATTACAAAAAGGGTATAAATTAAAAGATAGAGTTTTAAGACCATCTATGGTCAAAGTTAATCAATAAGATTTAAATTTGAAAAATTTTTAAAATTGGAGGAATTTTATTATGAGTAAAGTAATAGGTATTGACTTAGGTACTACAAATTCTTGCGTATCTGTATTAGAAGGAGACGAACCTAAAGTAATTCAAAATCCTGAAGGTGCTAGAACAACTCCATCAGTTGTGGCATTTAAAAATGGTGAAACTCAAGTAGGTGAAGTTGCTAAACGTCAAGCAATTACAAACCCAAATACTGTACAATCAATTAAACGTCATATGGGTACAGATTATAAAGTAGATATTGATGGCAAATCATATACACCACAAGAACTTTCAGCAATGATTTTACAAAATTTAAAAAACACTGCTGAAAGTTATTTAGGAGATAAAGTGGATAAAGCAGTAATCACTGTGCCTGCTTATTTCAATGATGCTGAACGTCAAGCTACTAAAGATGCTGGTAAAATTGCTGGTTTAGAAGTAGAACGTATCATTAACGAACCAACAGCTGCAGCATTAGCTTATGGTTTAGATAAAACTGAACAAGATCAAAAAGTCTTAGTATTTGACTTAGGTGGCGGTACTTTCGACGTTTCTATTCTTGAATTAGGCGATGGCGTATTCGAAGTATTATCAACTGCAGGGGATAACAAACTTGGAGGGGACGACTTTGACCAAGTAATCATCGACTATTTAGTATCAGAATTCAAAAAAGAAAATGGTGTTGACTTATCACAAGATAAAATGGCGTTACAACGTCTTAAAGACGCTGCAGAAAAAGCTAAAAAAGATTTATCTGGTGTATCTCAAACACAAATCTCATTACCATTCATTTCAGCTGGAGAAAATGGTCCATTACACTTAGAAATCAACTTAACTCGTTCTAAATTTGAAGAATTAGCTGATTCATTAATCAGAAGAACAATGGAACCAACTCGTCAAGCACTTAAAGATGCTGGCTTATCTACTTCTGAAATTGATGAAGTTATCCTAGTTGGTGGTTCAACTCGTATTCCTGCAGTACAAGAAGCAGTTAAAAAAGAAATTGGTAAAGAACCTCATAAAGGTGTAAACCCAGATGAAGTTGTTGCAATGGGTGCTGCTATCCAAGGTGGCGTAATTACTGGTGATGTTAAAGACGTTGTATTATTAGACGTAACTCCATTATCATTAGGTATCGAAATTATGGGTGGTCGTATGAATACGTTAATTGAACGTAATACAACAATTCCAACATCAAAATCTCAAGTATATTCAACAGCAGCTGACAATCAACCAGCAGTAGACATTCACGTATTACAAGGTGAACGTCCAATGGCTTCAGATAATAAAACATTAGGTAGATTCCAATTAACTGATATTCCACCAGCTCCACGTGGTGTACCTCAAATTGAAGTAACATTTGATATTGATAAAAATGGTATCGTAAACGTTACTGCAAAAGACTTAGGTACAAATAAAGAACAAAATATCACTATTCAATCAAGTTCTGCATTATCTGATGAAGAAATTGATCGTATGGTTAAAGATGCTGAAGAAAATGCTGAAGCAGATAAACAACGTCGTGAAGAAGTAGACTTAAGAAACGAAGCAGATAGCTTAGTATTCCAAGTTGAAAAAACAATTAAAGACTTAGGTGAAAATATCAGTGAAGAAGACAAATCAAATGCTGAAAGCAAAAAAGATGCACTTAAATCAGCATTAGAAGGTCAAGATTTAGATGATATTAAAGCTAAAAAAGAAGAATTAGAACAAGTAATTCAAGAATTATCTGCTAAAGTATATCAACAAGCTCAACAAGCTCAACAACA
Source organism: Staphylococcus sp. HMSC070D05 (assembly GCF_001815595.1). Taxonomy (NCBI): domain Bacteria; kingdom Bacillati; phylum Bacillota; class Bacilli; order Caryophanales; family Staphylococcaceae; genus Staphylococcus; species Staphylococcus sp. HMSC070D05. The sequence continues at coordinate 141,851 of NZ_KV821090.1, forward strand.
AGCACAAGGTAGTTCACAACAATCAAATGATAGCAATGTTGAAGATGCTGAGTTCAAAGAAGTTAAAGACGATGAAGATAAAAAATAAAGCTAATCGTTTATAACGTTTACTATGTAAACATTTATAAATGTAAGCCAAAAAGTCAAAGTCAATTGAACATTGGCTTTGACTTTTTCTTTTATAGTTAAGATACTTGAGTATGTGTTTCAATTATAAAATTTAGAAAAGGAGAGATACTTATGGCTAAAAGAGATTATTATGAAGTTCTTGGCGTAAGTAAAGATGCTTCAAAAGATGAAATTAAAAAAGCATATCGTAAATTATCAAAAAAATATCATCCGGACATCAATAAAGAAGAAGGCGCCGATGAAAAGTTTAAAGAAATTTCTGAAGCATACGAAGTTCTAAGTGATGACAATAAACGTGCAAATTATGACCAATTTGGACATAGCGGTGCCCAAGGTGGATTTGGCAGTCAAGGATTTGGTGGACAAGACTTCAGTGGCTTCGGTGGAGGCTTTGAAGATATATTTAGTTCATTCTTTGGTGGTTCACGTCAAAGAGATCCAAATGCACCTAGAAAAGGTGACGACTTACAATACACAATGACTTTAGAATTCGATGAAGCTGTTTTTGGTACTAAAAAAGAAATTTCTATTCGAAAAGATGTTACATGTCATACATGTCATGGTGATGGTGCTAAACCAGGTACAAGTAAAAAAACATGTAGCTATTGTCATGGTTCAGGACATGTATCTGTTGAACAAAATACAATTTTAGGACGCGTAAGAACTGAACAAACTTGTCCTAAGTGTGATGGTAGTGGTCAAGAATTTGAAGAACCATGTCCAACTTGTCATGGTAAAGGTACTGAAAATAAAACAGTAAAATTAGAAGTAACTGTACCTGAAGGTGTAGACAATGAACAACAAATCCGTCTTGCTGGTGAAGGTGCACCTGGTGAAAATGGCGGTCCACATGGTGATCTTTATGTAGTATTTCGTGTTAAACCTTCTGACAAATTTAGAAGAGATGGCGATGATTTATTCTATGAACTTAACATTAGCTTCCCACAAGCATCACTTGGCGATGAAATCAAAGTACCAACTCTAAACAGTAATGTTATGCTTACAATTCCTGCTGGTACTCAAACAGGTAAACAATTCCGTCTTAAAGAGAAAGGTGTTAAAAATGTTCATGGATATGGACATGGTGATTTATTTATTAATATAAAAGTTGTCACACCAAATAAACTAACTGATAGACAAAAAGAATTAATGAGAGAATTTGCGGAAATCAGTGGTGAAAATCCGGAAGAACAACCTGCTAATTTTAAAGACAAAGCTCGTAAATTCTTTAGAGGTGAATAGTCATGAACTGGACAGAATTTGCAGTCACTGTAAATCATGAAGTTGAATCTTTAGTCACTAACATATTAGAAAACTACGGTTCAAATGGAGTAGTGATAGAAGATTCAAATGATTTAATTAATCAACCTACTGATAAATTTGGTGAAATCTACGAATTAAAAAAAGAAGATTACCCTGAACAAGGTGTGAGATTAAAAGCATATTTTAATGAATTGAAATATAACACTCAATTTAAAAATAAATTAAAAAATGAAATATTAAATTTGGATCTTATAGATGATTCAGTAGTTGAGTTTTCAGCAAAGACTATTGCTGAAGTAGATTGGGCTAATGAATGGAAGAATTATTTTCATCCTTTTAGAGCTTCTAAGAGATTTACAATTGTTCCAAGTTGGGAAGACTATTCAAAAGAATCAGAAGATGAAATGTGTATAGAATTAGATCCTGGAATGGCTTTTGGTACTGGAGATCATCCAACAACAAGTATGTGTCTAAAAGCGATTGAAACTTATGTAACACCAGATTTCTCAGTTATTGATGTAGGCACAGGTTCTGGTATATTAAGTATCGCTAGTCACTTAATAGGTGTCAAAAGAATTAAAGCCTTAGATATAGACGAAATGGCTGTTGGTGTGGCTAAGGAGAATTTTAGAAAAAATCATTGTGAAAATGCTATTGAAGCCATTACCGGTAATCTATTAAAAGAAGAAAATGAAAAATTTGATGTAGTTATCGCAAATATTTTAGCTCATATTATTGATGAAATGATTGAAGATGCTTATAATACACTAAATGAAGATGGTTATTTTATAACTTCAGGTATTATAGAAGAAAAGCATGACGATATACTGTCACATATGAAGCGTGTTGGATTCAATATTGTATCAATCAATCATGACAATGGATGGGTTTGCATTGTTGGTCAGAAAGTGAGTGAATAATTTGCAACGATACTTTATCAATCAAAACGCTGATGCTCATCAGCGTTTTTTTATTACTAATGAAGAAGATATACATCATATCAAAAATGTAATGAGAAATACGATTGGTAATAAAATTATAATTAATTTTAATGATAAAAAAGTATTTATTACTGAAATCACAAATATAAGTTCTAATCAAATTGAAGTTTTACCAATAAACCAATTAGATATCGACACTGAATTACCAGTTGATGTAACAATTTGTAGTGGTTTAATAAAAGCTGATAAATATGAATGGTTGCTTCAAAAAAGCACTGAATTAGGGGCTAATCATTTTATTTCAGTGGGTATGGATCGTTCTGTAGTTAAATTACAAGAGAACAAGGTACAAAAGAAAATAGATAGATGGCAAAAGATTGTAAAAGAAGCTGCTGAACAAAGTTATAGACTTGTTATTCCTGATGTTAAATTTCATTCGAATTTAAAAGCAATTTATGATACCATAAATAATTATGACTATGTGTTACTAGCATATGAAGATGAAGCTAAGCATGGTGAAAAAAGTCGATTTAAAAATATTTTAAACAACTTTCAAACGAATAATCGTGTGTTAATCATATTTGGACCTGAAGGTGGTTTTTCCGATAAGGAAATTGACTTATTTAGGGATGTCAGCTTAAACGTTGGTTTAGGCCCTAGAATATTAAGAGCAGAAACTGCGCCACTATATGCACTTAGTGCTATAAGTTTTGAGAAAGAATTGATGGGGTGAATTAAATGGCAACAGTAGCGTTTCATACTTTAGGTTGTAAAGTAAACCATTATGAAACTGAAGCAATATGGCAATTATTTAAAGATGCTAATTATGAAAGAGTAGATTTTGAAACTAATGCAGATGTATATGTCATTAATACTTGCACTGTGACTAATACAGGTGATAAAAAAAGTAGACAAGTCATTAGAAGAGCAATACGTCGTAATCCTGAGGCAGTAGTGTGTGTTACAGGTTGTTATGCACAAACCTCTTCTGCTGAAATTATGGAGATTCCAGGCGTAGATGTCGTTGTTGGTACTCAAGATAGACATAAATTACTTAGTTATATTGATCAATTTAGAAAAGAACGTCAACCAATTAATGGTGTTGGAAATATTATGAAAAATCGTACATATGAAGAACTAGATGTACCTTATTTTACGGATAGAACTCGTGCATCTCTAAAAATTCAAGAAGGTTGTAATAACTTTTGTACGTTCTGTATTATTCCATGGGCACGTGGTTTAATGCGCTCTAGAGATCCTGAAAAAGTAGTTGAACAAGCAACACAATTAGTTCAATCTGGATATAAAGAGATTGTATTAACTGGTATTCATACCGGTGGATACGGTCAAGATTTAAAAAATTATAATTTAGCTCAATTACTCAGAGATCTTGAGAAAATTGATGGTTTAGAAAGAATTCGAATTTCTTCAATTGAAGCCAGTCAACTTACTGATGAAGTCATTGACGTTCTAAAAAAATCTAATAAAGTGGTTAGACATTTACATGTACCATTACAATCAGGTTCTGATACAGTATTAAAACGTATGCGTCGTAAATATACTATGGAACGTTTTTCAGAAAGACTAACAAAATTACATGATGCATTACCTGATTTAGCGGTTACAAGTGATGTTATAGTAGGTTTCCCAGGAGAAACTGAAGAAGAATTCCAAGAAACATATGATTTTATAGTTAAACATAAATTCTCAGAGTTACATGTTTTCCCGTATTCACAACGTATTGGTACACCTGCTGCACGTATGGATGATCAAATTGATGAGTCAATTAAAAACGAACGTGTGCATAAACTTATTGCTTTAAGTGATCAACTTGCTAAAGAATATGCATCAAAATTTGAAAATGAAGTTTTAGAAGTGATTCCAGAAGAAGTAGGGGAAACACAAGATACATTAGTAGGTTACGCAGATAATTATATGAAAGTTGAATTTGAGGGTAGTGAGGATTTAATCGGTGAGATTGTTAAAGTTAAAATTAATAAAGCTGATTATCCAATTAACATGGGTAGTGCAGTTAGAATCGTTAATCATGCTACTAATAAAACTGAAGAAGGCGTATTATTATAAATTTTTGAAATTATAAAGATTTATAATTGACCATAATTATTTCATATATTATACTAAATAAAGCATAGTTAATTATTTCTATGCAATTATTGACTTTAAGTTTCGTTGATATTTGGAGGGAGGGAAATACAGATGTCTAAAACAGTAGTACGTAAAAATGAATCACTAGAAGATGCATTACGTAGATTTAAACGTTCAGTATCTAAAAGTGGTACAATCCAAGAAGTACGTAAACGTGAATTTTACGAAAAACCAAGTGTAAGACGTAAGAAAAAATCAGAAGCTGCACGTAAACGTAAATTCAAATAATTAATAGCTCTGTTGACTCCCTCAACATGAATGTTAATTATATATATCCTCTCAATTAGTTAAACTAATTGAGAGTTTTTTTATATTATTGTAATACTATAATATAGTATTTATTTCATGTATAATTTAATTGAGAGCGAGGTGAGATAATGATAAGTATAAGTTTGATACATATCGAGAATACTTTTGCTTCATTGAATCATTCGTGGTTGGATGATATGTCAAATATCATTGTTAATCCTATTGTTTTATTAATTCTTACATGTATTGTCTTTTTAGGTTTTTTATATCAACTTTACTCTAAAAGGATAAATATTATAGGTATTTTAGCTTCTCTAGCGTTACTTATTCTATTTCTAGGATTTTTAATTAGTGGCGATGTCAATTTGATTTCCATTTTATTGTTTTCCATGGGTATCATCTTAGTAATAATAGAACTATTCATTGTTGGAGCAGTAATTGGAATTATAGGAATAGTGCTTATTATTGTTAGTATGATTATGTTAGGAAATAATATTTTAGTTATGCTCTTTAATGTTATTATCGCTTTAATACTTTCTATTATAGAATGGGTGATTTTAGTGAAAGTATTTAATCGCAAAATACCATTTTTTGATAAAGTGGTATTGAATGATTCAACGAGTACAGAAGCTGGTTATAGATCTCATGATGATCGTTCTTACTTAGTGGGAGAAACTGCGTATACTACGACTGATTTAAGACCTGCTGGAATCATAACTTTAGATGACAAAAGAATTGATGCTGTTTCTGACGGTACATTTATCTTGAGAAATAAAAAAGTAAAGATTTTAGAGGTAGAAGGTAGTAGAGTAGTTGTAAGAGAAATAAAAATATAAAAGGAGTAAAGTCAATGTTAAATATTGGAATTATAATTATTGCGATTATTATCATAGTTGCTTTATTATTATTATTTTCATTTGTACCAGTCGGATTATGGATTTCCGCTATTGCTGCAGGTGTAAAAGTTAGTATTGCTACACTTGTAGGAATGCGACTTCGTAGAGTATCTCCTCGTAAAGTGATAGGTCCTCTTATTAAAGCTCATAAAGCAGGATTAAATTTAACAACAAATCAATTAGAATCTCATTATCTTGCTGGTGGTAATGTAGATAGAGTAGTGGATGCCAACATAGCAGCCCAACGTGCAGATATCAATTTACCTTTTGAAAGAGGTGCTGCAATAGACTTAGCGGGACGAGATGTTTTAGAAGCTGTTCAAATGTCTGTTAATCCCAAAGTGATCGAAACTCCCTTTATTACCGGTGTTGCGATGAACGGTATCGAAGTTAAAGCTAAAGCTAGAATTACAGTAAGAGCTAATATTTCTAGACTTGTAGGTGGTTCTGGAGAAGAAACAATTATTGCCCGAGTTGGTGAAGGTATCGTTTCCACAATTGGTTCTAGTGAACATCATACACAAGTACTAGAAAATCCTGATAATATTTCTAAAACAGTATTAAGTAAAGGATTGGATTCAGGAACAGCATTTGAAATTTTATCCATTGATATTGCAGATGTAGATATCGGTAAAAATATCGGCGCTGATTTACAAACGGAACAAGCACTCGCAGATAAAAATATTGCTCAAGCTAAAGCTGAGGAACGACGTGCTATGGCTGTTGCCTCTGAACAAGAAATGAAAGCACGTGTTCAAGAAATGCGTGCTAAGGTAGTAGAAGCTGAATCAGAAGTACCACTAGCAATGGCTGAAGCTTTACGTAAAGGTAATATCGGAGTAAAAGATTACTATAATTTAAAAAATGTAGAAGCAGATACAGGTATGAGAAACGCTATTAATAAACGTACCGAACAAAATGACGATGAATCACCAAATTAAATAGAGGGGTGATTAAATGAATATTGGAATTCTTATATTCGTTATTTCTGTGATTGTTACTGGTATTAGTGCAATGAGAGATAAAAGTCATGAACAACGAAAAAATCAAACGCCTCCACGCAAAAATACACAAGGACCTACGCAAAACACACCAAGAAAAAAAGGTATTTTTGAACAGATAGAAGAAGCTTTTAATGAGATGACATCAGAATTTGATGAAGAAGAACAAAATAAAAAAACGTCATCACAAAAACCATCTTCTAAAAGAGAAACGGTTCACAGTGATAAAAATCTTAAAAAAGAAGTTACGAAAGATAGTGATTCAACTTTACGAGAGAGATCTCAAAGTGAAAAAGATATGAAAAAACAGTTAGAAGACTCTCTATCAAAAGAATTATTTAATGTAAGATCTGAAATTGACAAGGAAAAAGAAAAACAACTTTCTTTAATTGAAAAGAAAGCTAAAGAAATTATTAATGATAAGTACTTATCTGAAAAAACGAAACGTTATAAACTGAATCAATTACTTAATAGTAAATCTATTGAGAAAAATATGACACATCAAACGTTTCAATTTGACAATGATCCGATAGTTAATGGAATTATTTGGCAAGAAATATTAAATAAACCTAAAAAATTATAAGGGGTTATAAATAAAAGAATAAGACAAGATTTACTGTCTCATTCTGACTTTTACAAGAGACTTTCTACGTGAAAGTCTCTTTATTTATGTTCCTAATATGTTAAGACGCGCCTAAAACACATGTTACTCCTGGTACTTTTTTATTATGTTATATTATCTTAGGTTAATTATTCATTCAAAACATTTAAATTTGTATACTTTATCATTGTTTAGTAAAATTTATATGAAAGATTAATTATTAATGACTATGTTTTATGTGAAAAGGAGCGCTTTTATGCCAGGAATAATTCAAATAGATAACATCAATCATTCTCAAGCTTTAATTGGTAATAATGATGAACACTTAAAATCGATTGAAGAAGCATTTGATGTTATCATACATGCTCGTGGGCAAGAAATTGCAGTAAAAGGTCAAGTATTAGAGCATGTTGAAAAAGCAGAATTAGTTCTTAAAAATTTATTAAAGGTAATTGAGTTAGGACATTCAATTACATTAAAAGATGTTGAAGCTGCCATAAAGATGGCTAAAAATGACACTATTCAATATCTGTTAGATTTATATGATGAAGAGATTACTAAAGATGCCTTTGGTAAAACAATTCGTGCAAAAACAATGGGGCAACGTCTTTATATTAATGCTATGAAACGTAATGATTTAGTATTTGGTATAGGTCCTGCTGGAACAGGTAAAACCTTCCTTGCAGTTGTGTATGCTGCAAAACAATTAAGAAAAGGCACTGTAAAAAGAATTGTTTTAACAAGACCAGCTGTAGAAGCTGGTGAATCATTAGGTTTCTTACCAGGAGACTTAAAAGAAAAAGTCGATCCATATTTAAGACCTCTTTATGATGGTTTAAATACTGTCTTAGGTAGAGAACAAACAGCACGTTTTATTGAACGAGGTACAATTGAAATTGCTCCCTTAGCGTATATGAGGGGGAGAACTCTAGATGATGCATTTGTCATTTTAGATGAAGCTCAAAATACAACACATGCACAGATGAAAATGTTTTTAACTCGTCTAGGATTTGGTTCAAAAATGGTTGTAACTGGAGACCAAACTCAAATTGACTTACCAAAAGGTGTTAAAAGTGGATTAAAAGAAGCTATCAAGAACCTTCGTGGTGTTAAAGGAATAAATATTATGGAACTAGATCAAAGTGATGTGGTACGCCATCCATTAGTAAGTAAAATTATCGAACGTTATGAAGGAGACAATTAAATGTTTACGATTGATTTCAATGATCATACAAATTTAGTTAAAGATGAATGGTATCATCAAATCGAAAACTTAATCAACTTTGCTAAAGAAAAAGAAAATATTCATGAAGATGCTGAATTGTCAGTTACTTTTGTAGATAAAGATGAAATTCAAGAAATAAATAAAAATTATCGAGATAAAGATAAAGTGACTGATGTTATTTCTTTTGCACTTGAAGAAGATGAACCAGATATTATTGGTTTAGATATTCCTAGAGTGTTAGGAGATATTATTATTTGTACTGATGTAGCTAAGGAACAAGCTGAATCTTATAATCATTCATTTGAAAGAGAACTTGGTTTTTTAGCTTTACATGGTTTTTTACATTTATTAGGTTATGATCATATGAATGAAGAAGATGAAAAAGAAATGTTTGGACGACAAAAAGAAATTTTAAACGCATACGGATTGACTAGAGATTAAATTTTTAAAACGATTTAAATACACTTTTGATGGATTAAAAACACTTCTTCAAAAAGATCATAATTATTTAATACACTTAATCTTCGCATTCATAACTATCATTTTAGGAATTGTCGTAAGGCTTTCTACTGTAGAATGGTTGTTTATTTTGTTAAGCATTACTTTGGTACTTACACTTGAAGCTGTGAATACTGCTATAGAATGCGTCGTAGATTTAGTTACTTCTGACTATCATGAATTAGCTAAACAAGCTAAAGATATTGCCGCCTTTAGTGTCATGGTTGTTTCAATCTTTGCACTAATTATGGGTTTAATTATTTTTATACCTCACATCTTTTTTTAAAGGGGACAATAAAATGAGTTATCAGTCACATTATTTTCAAGAAGTTAGAAAAGCTCAACAACGTGCTTATGTACCATATAGTCACTTTAAAGTAGGTGCATATTTAAAAACAAAAGACGGTCGCCATTTTTATGGAGCAAATGTTGAAAATGCAGCTTATCCAGCAACGATTTGCGCAGAACGATCTAGTTTAGTAGCTGCAATTTTAGAAGGCTATCGACCAGGAGATTTTGAATCAATAACGGTTACCGTTGACGCTGAACATCCGTCATCACCTTGTGGAACATGTCGTCAAGTATTAAAAGAACTCTGTGATGACGACATGCCTGTGTATATGACAAATCATAAAGGTGAGATGATTCAATCAACTGTAGCAGAACTATTACCTTACGGCTTTTCGGGAAAGGATTTAGAATAAATGACAGAACACAAATCAGGATTTGTATCTATTATAGGGAGACCAAATGTGGGAAAATCCACATTTATGAATAGGGTCATTGGACACAAAATAGCAATTATGTCAGATAAAGCTCAAACAACAAGAAATAAAATTCAAGGAGTAATGACAAGAGAAGATGCTCAAATCATTTTCTTAGATACACCAGGCATTCATAAACCTAAGCATAAATTAGGAGATTATATGATGCGTGTAGCTAAAAATACGCTATCAGAAATTGATGCTATTATGTTTATGGTAAATGTAAATGAAGATATTGGTCGTGGTGACGAATATATAATGGAAATGCTGAAAAATGTTAAAACACCAGTATTTCTAGTGTTAAATAAAATTGATTTAGTTCATCCAGACGCACTTATGCCTCAGATTGAAAAATATAAAACCTATATGGAATTTACTGAAATCGTGCCAATTTCGGCACTTGAAGGATTGAATGTGGATCATTTTATCGATGTACTTAAAGATTATTTACCTGAAGGTCCCAAATATTACCCCGATGATCAAATATCGGATCATCCAGAACAATTTGTAGTAGGCGAGATTATTAGAGAAAAAATCTTACATCTAACAAGTGAAGAAATCCCCCATGCAATAGGGGTAAATGTAGACAGAATGATTAAGGAAAGTGAAGAAAGAGTAAGAATTGAAGCAACTATTTTTGTTGAACGTGATTCTCAAAAAGGAATTGTCATAGGCAAGGGTGGGAAAAAACTTAAAGAAGTCGGTAAAAGAGCTCGACGTGATATTGAAATGCTTCTCGGATCAAAAGTTTACCTCGAATTATGGGTAAAAGTTCAGAAAGATTGGAGAAATAAAGTAAACTTTATTCGTCAAATGGGATATGTTGAAGATCAAGATTAACGTTTAAATTAATAGGAAAGCCGGTGAGATGCATTGTTAGAAAAACAAAAAGGAATTATCATAAAATCAGTAGATTATGGTGAATCCGATAAAATTATTACAATATTAAACGAGCATGGTGCTAAAATTCCTATTATGGTAAGACGTGCTAAGAAATCTAAAACCGGCTTGCAAGCTCATACACAACTCTTTGTGTATGGCTTATTTATTTATAATAAATGGAAAGGTATGGGAACGCTCAGTTCTATTGATGTCATAAACCAATATTATCAATTACGATTAGACATTTTTGATAGTAGTTATACAACTTTATGTGTCGAAGCAATAGATCGATCATTAGAACCAGATGAAGTTTCGCTATATCATTATAAGTTATTAAAATTTGTACTCAATAAAATTTCAGAAGGTAACTCTGCTCAATTAATGTCGATTATCGTATTATTGAAATGTATGAATAAATTTGGTTTTGGTGCATTTTTTGATTATTGTGCAATTACTGGTGATACTGATCAATCTAAGCTTATTGCTTACAGTTTTAAATATGATGGAACAATCTCAGAAACTGTATTAAATAAAGATCCTTATGCATTAAAGCTATCCAATAAAACATTTTATTTGTTGGATATTTTACAGAAGTTGCCAATTGATAAGATGAATTATTTTAATATTAGCCAAGCTTTATTAGATGAAATGTCAGAATTAATGATAATGCTGTATAGAGAATATGCTGGCATGTACTTTAAAGGTCAAAAATTAATTAATCAACTTAAGCGATTAGAATAATATAAAACGTTTAAATTAATTAAAAGAACCCACTTATTACTCATAGCAAGTAATAAGTGGGTTCTTGTTATATTAAAACTTAACTTTTTCAGCTAAGAATGTTTCTAATTCTGAGATTGGCATACGAACCTGTTCCATAGAATCTCTATCACGTACTGTAACTTGATTATCTTCTAATGAATCAAAATCAAATGTAATACAGTAAGGCGTACCGATTTCATCTTGACGACGATAACGCTTACCAATTGATTGTGATTCATCAAAGTCTACAGAAAACTTAGAACTTAATTGTTCAAAGATTTTAATTGCTTCTTCAGATAATTTTTTACTCAATGGTAAAACAGCAGCTTTATATGGTGCTAAAGCAGGATGGAAATGCATTACTGTACGAGCATCTTTACTACCTTCAACGCCTTCTTCATCATAAGCATCACATAAGAAAGCTAATGTAACACGATCTGCCCCTAAAGAAGGTTCGACACAATATGGAATATATTTCTCATTTGTTTCTGGATCATGATATCTGAAATCCTCTCCAGAATGCTCACTGTGCTTTTTCAAGTCAAAATCAGTACGGCTTGCAATACCCCATAATTCGCCCCAACCAAATGGGAATTTATATTCAATATCTGTAGTTGCATTAGAATAGTGAGATAATTCTTCTTCATCATGGTCACGTAATCTCATATTTTCTTCATTGATGTTTAAATCTTTTAACCATTGACTTGCGAATGTTTTCCAGTAATTTTGCCATTCAATTTCTTCACCCGGTTTACAGAAGAATTCTAATTCCATTTGTTCAAATTCTCTTGTTCTAAAAATAAAGTTACCAGGCGTGATTTCATTACGGAATGATTTACCAATTTGACCAATACCAAATGGTAATTTTTTACGCATTGAACGTTGAACGTTTTTATAGTTTACGAAAATACCTTGAGCAGTTTCTGGACGTAAAAATAGTTCATTAGTAGAGTTCTCAGTAACCCCTTGGAATGTTTTAAACATTAAGTTAAATTGACGAATATCTGTCCAATTGGCAGTACCACTTACAGGACATACAATACCTTCATCATCGATAATACGTTTCATTTCCTCAAAACTTAAGCCGTCAGCAATGAAATTTTCGTCACCTTTTTCATTTTGCATGTAATCTTCGATTAATTTATCTGCACGATAGCGAATTTTACTATCTTTATTATCAATCATTGGGTCGTTAAAATTACCTAAATGACCAGATGCTTCCCATGTTTTTGGATTCATTAAAATTGCAGCATCAATCCCAACATTGTATGGTGATTGAGTAATGAATTTTTGCCACCATGCTTTTTTAATATTATTTTTTAATTCAACGCCTAATGGACCATAATCCCATGTATTAGATAAACCACCGTAAATATCACTACCTGGGAATACAAATCCTCTATGTTTCGCTAGTGATACAATAGTATCCATATCTTTAACCATATTATCTCTCCTTTTAAAATAAAAACGTCCCAAGACAATAAATAAATATAAAATAATACTTATTATTATCTTGGGACGAGTTAATAATTCATCTATATAAATATATAGTGGTAACAGAATAACCCGCGGTTCCACCCAAATTAGTGTAGACACTCGCTTTTATGTAATGATATTGATAAGCCAATTTTTGAAATGTTAAGCTTCCACCAACCTTAACTCGCTTAATCATATTTTAATTCATAGAAAATTTAATAGCAAGGATTTATATGTATTTGTAGGTATATATATAAATAGGTATAATAAAAATGAAATTAAAAGGGGTGAAGACCTATAGAATTAAGTAAAAGACAAGAACAAATAATTGAAATAGTTAAGGATGGGGGCCCGATAACAGGTGAACATATAGCAGATCAACTTAATTTAACTCGTGCTACTTTACGTCCTGATTTAGCTATTTTAACTATGTCTGGTTTTATTGAAGCTAGACCACGCGTGGGTTATTATTATTCAGGTAAATCCAAGAATAAATTAGTCAGTGATCATTTACGTCAATATATAATAAAAGATCATATGTCTCTACCTGTTATCGTTAAAGAAGATATGACAATTTATGATGCTATATGTACTATATTTTTAGAAGATACAGGAACATTATTTATTACTAATCAAAAAGATGAATTGATTGGTGTGAGCTCGCGAAAAGATTTGTTACGTGCCTCTATGATTGGTCAAGATGTTCATACGATGCCTATAAGTGTCATCATGTCACGTATGCCTAATATTGTTTATTTAGAAGAAGAAGACCTCGTCATCTATGCAGCGAGTCAAATGATAGATAAAGAAATTGATTCAATTCCCGTTGTTAGAAAAAAAGAAAATAGCAAATATAAAGTTGTAGGTAGAATATCTAAAACAACAATAACAAAATTATTTGTTTCATTATTTAAAGAATAGGTGATAAACAATGGAAAATATAAAGATAATCATTGCATCTGATTCAATAGGAGATACAGCTGAGTTGGTTGCTAGTGCCTGTGTTGCTCAATTTAATCCTAAAGCTTGTAAACATGGTTTTTTGAGATATCCTTATATAGAAACCTTTAAGGATATAGATGAAGTTATACAGGTCGCTATAGATAAACATGCAATTATTGTATATACGTTAGTAGAACCAGAAATCAAAGCGTATATGAAGAAAAAAGTAGACGATTTCTCTTTAAAAGCTGTTGATATCATGGGTCCTCTAATGACACTACTTAATCAAACGCACGATGAGGAGCCGTATAATCAGCCAGGCAGAGTTCATAAATTAGACGATGCTTATTTCAAAAAAATAGATGCCATCGAATTTGCGGTAAAATATGATGACGGTAAAGATGCGAAAGGATTACCTAAGGCAGATATTGTTTTAATTGGCATTTCAAGAACTTCTAAGACGCCTCTTTCTCAGTATTTAGCCCACAAAAGCTATAAAGTAATGAACATTCCTCTAGTTCCAGAGGTAACACCACCAGATGAATTATTTAAAATTAATCCAAATAAATGTATAGCATTAAAGATTAGTGAAGATAAACTTAATTTAATAAGAAAACAACGACTTAAACAATTAGGATTAGGTGAACATGCTAGATATGCAACTGAAGATAGAATTAAAGAAGAATTTCAATATTTTGAAAAAATTGTCGAAAAAATAGGATGTCCTGTTATTGATGTATCTGATAAGGCTATTGAAGAAACAGCAAATGATGTTATACAAATTATTGAAAGTAAAGCATAAATATTTAAAAATCTTTTATAAAAGTGTATAATATTATGACTACTATTTAATAGGTGATATATATTGCGTATAGAACAGTCTGTAATCAACGAAATAAAGGAAAAAACAGATATTTTAGATTTAGTAAGTGAATATGTGAAATTAGAAAAAAGAGGACGCAATTACATTGGTTTGTGTCCTTTTCATGATGAAAAAACACCTTCGTTTACAGTTTCTGAAGATAAACAAATATGCCATTGTTTTGGTTGTAAAAAAGGGGGGAATGTTTTTCAATTTACTCAAGACATTAAGGACATTTCATTCGTAGAAGCAGTACAAGAACTCGGAGAACGCGTTAATATAAAAGTAGATATTGGTCATTCTAATCCATCTACAACTCAAATAGCATCCGAAGACTTAAAAATGATTGAAATGCATGAATTAATTAATGAATATTATATGTATGCATTAATGAAATCAGTAGAAGGTGAAGAAGCTTTAAATTATCTCGAAAATCGTGGCTTCACTGAAGAATTAATAAAATCTCGTGGAATTGGGTATGCGCCTAATAACGCTCACTTTTGTCATGACTTTTTACAACAAAAAGGATATGACATAGAACTAGCTTATGAAGCTGGTTTGTTATCACGTAACGAAGAAAATTTTAGTTACTACGATCGTTTTAGAGATCGCATCATATTTCCTTTAAAAAACGCTCAAGGAAGAATTGTCGGTTTCTCTGGTAGAACTTATAACAATCAAGAACCTAAGTATTTAAATAGTCCTGAGACACCGATTTTTCAAAAGAGACGGCTACTTTATAACCTTGACAGCGCAAGAAAATCAATTAGAAAAAATGATGAAGTAATGTTGTTAGAAGGATTCATGGATGTGATTAAAGCTGATTACGCTGGATTAAAAACTGTAGTAGCAAGTATGGGTACAGCATTATCAGAAAATCACATTACAGTTTTAAAAAAATTAACCTCTAATATAACTTTAATGTTTGATGGAGACTTTGCTGGTCAGGAAGCCACTTTAAAAACTGGAGAGCATTTACTTAAACATGGATTAAATGTATTTGTAGTACAATTACCAAAAAACATGGATCCCGATGAATATATAGTTAAATTCGGTAAAGAAAAATTTATAGAATTTATAAATAATGAGAAGAAATCGTTTATTATTTACAAAGTTCAATTCTATCGAGATGAAATTGAAAATAATGATCTAGCTTATGAGCGTCACTTTAAAGAGATTACTGAAGATATTTCATTTGTCAGATCTTCAATATTAAAAAATAAAATTGTGAATGACGTAGCTGATATTTTCAATATTGATGCCAATACTATTATGTCCAATGTACATCAACAACCTGAATTTATCTCGTATGAAGAAGACTATATTGGGAATTCCAATGATAACTCGAATTCAAACTCTCAAAATTTAAATATTGTTTTTACACATTTAAACAAAAGTGAAAAAGCACAAAGAGCTTTATTAAAACACTTTATGATGGATAAAGATGTCTTTCTAAATTATAATCGACAACTTGAAGAAAATGATTTTACGAATAAATATTTCCAAAGTATTTTTAAAGCGCTAACCGATTATTATTCTGAAAATGATTACTATTCGATTAGTGATTTAATATTATACATTGAAGATAAAGATATTAGAGAAGCAATTATACAGCTTGATGATTATGAATTAAATCGAGAACCTTATGATTTAGAAATTGAAGAATATATTTCAATTTTAAATGAAAACAAATATGAAGATTCTATCGAAGAACTTAATCATAAATTAAAAGAAGCACTTAGAATTGGTGACGTAGAATCTCAAAAGTATTATTTACAAATGATAGTTAATAAAAATAAGCAACGCATGTAGATGAACATTTAAATTAAAGGAGTATAAACGAATATTAAACTTTTAATATAGTATTTATATTTAATAACCATTACTGTATAATGGTTATTATGCTTTTTTAAAGGGTAGACAAATAATAAGTTAAATATTTATGAAATAAGGATATCATTTTTATTACGTATAGAATGATAATATTTCATGTTTATTATAAAATATACTTTTCTTATTATAATAATTTATTATATAATTAAATATCTTAATTGAAAGCTTAAAATACGATTGGGAGGCCTTTTCATGTCTGATAACCAAGTTAAAATCAAAAAACAAACAATTGATCCAACTTTAACATTAGAAGATGTTAAAAAGCAATTAATTGAAAAAGGTAAAAAGGAAGGTCATCTAAGTCATGAAGAAATTGCTGAAAAGCTGCAAAATTTTGACATGGATTCCGACCAAATGGATGATTTCTTTGACCAACTAAATGATAACGATATTAGTTTAGTAAATGAAAAAGATAGTTCAGATACAGATGAAAAATTAAATCCAAATGACTTAAGTGCGCCTCCAGGTGTTAAAATTAATGATCCTGTAAGAATGTACTTAAAAGAAATTGGACGTGTAAATCTTCTTAGCGCACAAGAAGAAATTGAATTAGCTAAGCGTATTGAACAAGGTGATGAAATAGCAAAATCTCGCCTTGCAGAAGCCAACTTGCGATTAGTTGTAAGTATTGCAAAACGATATGTTGGTCGTGGTATGCTTTTCTTAGACTTAATCCAAGAGGGGAATATGGGTCTTATCAAAGCAGTAGAAAAGTTCGATTTTAGTAAAGGATTTAAATTTTCTACTTATGCTACGTGGTGGATTAGACAAGCCATTACACGTGCTATTGCTGACCAAGCTCGTACTATACGTATTCCTGTGCATATGGTTGAAACTATTAATAAGCTTATTCGCGTACAAAGACAATTATTACAAGACTTAGGTCGTGATCCTGCTCCTGAAGAAATAGGTGAAGAAATGGATTTACCACCTGAAAAAGTTCGTGAAATACTTAAAATAGCTCAAGAGCCGGTATCCTTAGAAACACCAATAGGTGAAGAAGATGACAGTCACTTAGGAGATTTTATTGAAGATCAAGAAGCACAAAGTCCTTCTGACCATGCTGCTTATGAGTTATTGAAAGAACAATTAGAAGACGTTTTAGATACACTTACTGATAGAGAAGAAAATGTTTTACGTTTAAGATTTGGCCTTGATGACGGACGAACTAGAACATTAGAAGAAGTGGGTAAAGTGTTCGGTGTTACAAGAGAACGTATTCGTCAAATCGAAGCTAAAGCGCTTAGAAAATTAAGACATCCAAGTCGTAGCAAGCGTCTTAAAGATTTTATGGACTAAGATTAATGCTAAATCTGAGTTAACGATAGATGTTATGTATAAAGAAATTTGAGGCTAAGACAATACTATGTCCTAGCCTTTTTTTATAATAAAGGAGATAACAATGATATCATTAAATCATAGATTAAAAGTTGTAAGCCAATACTTATTACCTAATTCATTAGCTGATATCGGTTCTGATCACGCTTATTTACCTATTTATGCATTACAATATCATCTATGCGATGATGCTATTGCTGGTGAAGTAATAAAAGGACCTTATAAAGCTGCTAAAACGAATGTAGCACAGCATCAACTTACTCAACATATCGATATTCGATTAGGTGATGGTCTTAGTATACTAACTGAGAAAGATAAAGTAGATAATATCACAATTTGTGGAATGGGTGGACCTTTGATAGCGAAAATATTAGATGAAGGTAAGGATAAACTTGCACATCACCCACGTCTAATTTTGCAAAGTAATATTCAAACTGAAACCTTACGCAAGACACTTCAACATCTTAATTATAATATTATTGCTGAAGAAATTTTAGAAGAAAAAGGACATATCTATGAAATTGTAGTTAGTGAATGGAAAGAAAATCTTAATCTTCTTAATAAGAAATCACTTAAATTTGGTCCTATTCTTTTAAATAATAAAAACGATGTCTTTATAAAAAAATGGGAAAGAGAGTTAGTAGCTTTAGAGCATATTCGTAATCAATTGAATCCATTACAACATCATGAGAGACTAGAAGAGATAGAAGAAGAGATATCAATGATAAGAGAGGTGCTCTATAATGAAAATTAAAGAACTAATGTCAATTATTGATCAACACGTTCCCCTTAAAACTGCTGAAAGCTGGGATAACGTGGGTTTATTAATTGGAGATTACACTAAAGAGATAACAGGTATTTTGACAGCATTAGATTGCACAATGGAAGTAATAGAAGAGGCAATTAGCAAAGGATACAATACAATTATTGCACATCACCCTTTAATTTTTAAAGGTGTTAAATCATTGGTTAATGATGGATATGGTAAATTAATACACGTGCTTATTCAAAATGATATTCAACTTATTGCTTTGCACACCAATTTAGATAATCACATTGATGGTGTCAATGAGATGCTAGCAAAAAAATTAAATTTAACTAATATTAGATTTTTAAATGAAGAAGAATCTTTTTACTATAAAGTACAAACTTACATTCCAGAAGAAAATCTAGAATCATTTAAATATCATTTAAATAATATTGGTTTAGCAAAAGAAGGGAATTATGAGTATTGTTTCTTTGAGTCCAAAGGTACAGGTCAATTCAAACCAGTTGGAGAGGCTCGCCCTCATATTGGAGAACTAAATCGAATTGAATATGTAAATGAAGTGAAGCTAGAATTTATGATTCGTAAAGATCAATTAAATATTGCTAAAAATGCAATTATTAATTACCATCCTTATGAAACACCTGTATACGATTTTATTAAGATAACGACATCTGCTAATTATGGTCTGGGAAAAATAGGCGAACTAAATGAGCCGTTAAATTTAGAAGATTTTGCTAAATATGCTAAAGAACATTTAAATATTCCTAGCGTTCGTTATACAGGTCCTTCGGAAGCGTTAATTAAAACAGTTGCTATTATCGGAGGTGCTGGCATCGGTTTTGAAACTAGTGCTTTTAAAAAAGGAGCAGATGTTTTCGTTACTGGAGATATAAAACATCATGATGCACTTGATGCTAAAACTAATGGTATTCATTTATTAGATATCAATCATTATAGTGAGTACGTTATGAAAGAAGGACTTAAAGACTTACTAGGACGATGGTTATTTAGTAATGATAATAAGCAGTTTAATATAGAAGCTTCAGAAATAAATACAGATCCCTTTAATTATATTTAAAACAATACAAAGGAGGCCAGATTAATGGCTAATCATCCGTTTGAAATATTTAAATTAAATCCAAATCTTATTGATGCAGTTAAAGATTTAAATTTTAATAAACCTACTGAAATTCAAAATAGAATTATTCCACGTATAAAAAAAGGAACCAATTTAATTGGTCAATCACAAACCGGTACTGGCAAATCACATGCCTTTTTATTACCTTTAATAGATTTAATTCATACTGACATTAAAGAACCTCAAAGTATCGTTGTTGCACCAACTCGTGAATTAGCACAACAATTGTATAAAGTGGCTAGTCATCTAGCTAGTTTTCAATCAGATATTAAAGTAAGTTTATTTATTGGTGGTACTGACATAGAGAAAGATAAACAACGAACAAATCATCAGCCTCAATTAGTGATCGGCACACCAACACGAATCAATGATTTAGCTCAGAGCGGACATTTGCACATTCATAAGGCATCATATTTAATTATCGATGAAGCAGATTTACTCATTGATTTAGGTTTAATAGAAGATGTTGATTATATTGCTGCTCGTTTAGATGAAAATGCTAATATTGCAGTCTTTAGTGCAACAATTCCAAAATCGTTAGAGCCGTTTTTAAATAAGTATCTTAGTCACCCTGAATATGTTGTAGTTGATAATAAATCCCAAAATAAAAAAAATATTGAATTTTATTTGATTCCTACTAAAGGAACTGAAAAAGTTGATAAAACTTTGCAATTAATTGATATACTAAACCCATATCTATGTATTATTTTTTGTAACAGTAGAGACAATGCAAATGAACTTGCTCAATCTCTTAATGAGTCTGGTATTAAAGTTGGTATGATTCATGGCGGTTTAACACCTAGAGAACGTAAACAACAAATGAAACGTATTCGTAATTTAGATTTCCAATATGTTATTGCAAGTGATTTAGCTTCAAGAGGAATTGATATAGAAGGCGTTAGTCATGTAGTAAATTTTGATGTTCCTAATGATATTGATTTCTTTACTCATAGAGTGGGTAGAACAGGACGTGGAAATTATAAAGGCGTGGCTATAACGTTATATAGCCCAGATGAAGAACATAATATTTCTCTTATCGAAGATAAAGGATATCATTTTGATAATGTTGATATTAAAAATGGAGAACTTAAGGCAATTAAAGCGCACAATACACGTCATAAACGTGAACGTAAAGATGATCATTTAACAAATCAAGTAAAACATAAAGTAAGAAGTAAATCTAAAAATAAAGTTAAACCAGGCTATAAAAAGAAATTTAAACAAGAAGTAGAAAGAATGAAACGACAAGAAAGAAAGCAATACAGTAAACAACGTAGCAGACAACAACGAAAAAACAATAAAAAAGGTTAGGTGAAATAAATGTTAATTGGCTCACATGTATCAATGAGTGGTAAAAAAATGTTAGAAGGATCGGCTGAAGAAGCACATCAATTTGGTGAATCAACATTTATGATTTATACAGGTGCACCTCAAAATACAAGAAGAAAAAGTATAAACGATTTAAATATTGAAAAAGGGCATAAGGTTATGGAACAATATGGTTTATCAAATATTGTTGTACACGCTCCTTACATAATAAACATAGGAAATACAACGAAACCTGAAGTTTATGAATTAGGTGTTAATTTCCTTCAAAATGAAATTGAACGCACGCAAGCTATAGGAGCGAAAGATATTGTCTTACATCCAGGTGCACATGTAGGTGCCGGTGCAGATAAAGGAATTAATCAGATTATCAAAGGATTAAATGAAGTTTTAACACATGATCATGATGTACGAATTGCACTTGAAACAATGGCTGGAAAGGGAACAGAAATTGGACGTAGTTTTGAAGAACTTGCTCGTATTATTGATGGTGTGACACATAACGATAGGTTATCTATTTGCTTCGATACCTGTCATACACATGATGCTGGTTATAATATCAAAAACGATTTTGATGGCGTTTTGAATGAGTTTGATAAAATCATTGGAATAGACCGTATTAAAGTTGTTCATGTAAATGATAGTAAAAACGAGAAAGGTGCACATAAAGATCGACATGAAAATATTGGTTTTGGATATATTGGTTTTGATGCCTTGAATAATGTGGTACATCATGAAGCTTTTAAAAACATTCCTAAAATCCTTGAAACTCCTTATGTAGGAGAAGATAAGAAAAATAAAAAGCCACCTTATCGCTTTGAAATCGAAATGTTAAAATCTCAAATTTTCGACCCCAAATTAAAAGAAAAAATATTGAATCAATAATTAAAATAAGAGTAAGATAGTATAATCTACAAAGAGACTATCTTACTCTTATTTTAATTCGTAAACATTACTATTTACAAAAAACATATATAATTGTATAGTATTTAGCGAGGTGAAAAGATGAATCAACCTGTTTTTGAATTAAAAAATATTGATTATTATTTTGATAATAAACAAGTATTAGAAAACATTAATATCCGAATTAATAAAGGTGACTTTCTTGCAATTGTTGGTCCTAATGGAGCTGGGAAATCTACTCTTTTAAAAGTTATTCTTGGCTTACTACCATTACAACACGGTGAAATATACATTGACGGGAAATCTTATAAAAAAAATACTCAATCTGCATTAAAAATTAGTTATGTGTCTCAAAAAGCCAATGCTTTTACTGCAGGATTTCCTGCTAGTGTGAAAGAAGTCGTTTTAAGTGGTTTAACTAAAACGAAAAGAATTTTTCAGTGGTTTAATAAAAGTGATGAAAAACAAGTAGATAATGTTTTACATCGTTTAAATATTCATCATCTAAAGAATAAAAATATTGCAGAATTATCAGGTGGACAACAACAACGTGTACTAATTGCACGCGCTTTAATTTCAAATCCATCCGTCTTAGTATTAGACGAACCGACAAATGGGATTGATGCAAAACACGTGAATGAATTCTATGCAACCTTGAAACATTTAAAGGAAGAAGGTATAACGATTATTTTAGTTACTCACGATATAGGCGTTGTGGTAGACACAGCTACAAAAGTCGCTTGTTTAAATAAACATCTTCATTTCCACGGTTCTACTGAAGAATTTAAGTCTCTTGATGAAGTTGAAATTTCAAAAATATATGGTCATCCAATTAAATTTGTTGATCATCAACATAATCGTTCATGCTGTAAAGCATAAATTTAAATAGGAGTTAATTATGATAAGTATATGGATTGAATTAAGAGGTGAATATCATGATTGAAGCATTGTTAAACTTTGATTTTATGAGATATTCACTTTTAAGTGGGATATTGATTGGTTTTATTGCACCTTTAATTGGTGCGTTTATAGTGGTAAGGCGATTATCATTAATTGCTGATGCTTTAAGTCACGTCACACTAGGCGGTATTTCGTTTGGAATGTTTATTATTACCTTATCACCAGCATTAGCATTTATAAACCCTATGTGGTTTGGTATAATCTTTGCAATAGTTGGAGCTTTACTTATAGAAAAATTAAGAACTTCATATTCAAATTACCAAGAAATTGCAATTCCAATTATAATGAGTGCAGGAATTGCATTAAGTGCAATTTTTATTTCTCTAGCTGATGGATTCAATCAAGAAATTGTTGGGTTATTATTCGGATCAATTAGTGCTGTAAACTTAAGTGACTTAGTCACAATTACAATCATTTCAATCGTCGTATTATTATTCATTCTTTTATTATACAAAGAATTATTTATTTTATCTTTTGATGAGGAATATAGTAAGGTTATAAATATTCCAAAATGGATTCAGTTTTTATTTATAACGATTGTTGCTATGGTTATTTCTGCATCAATGAGAGTAGTAGGAATTTTACTCGTGAGTGCATTAATTACATTACCTGTGGCTATAGCAATGCGATTAACTAAAGGATTTAAACAGTTGATTATCTTAAGTATTATTATAGGTGAATGTTCTGTTATTCTAGGTCTTACCTTTGCATTTTATATTAATATATCTCCTGGTGGTGTCATCGTGGTATTATTAGTTCTAATTTTAGGAATAACGATGTTACTACAGAAAACTAAACGAACTACCAAAAAGGAGCATTAAATTATGAATACAAACGACGCTATTAAAATTTTAAAAGACAATGGGTTAAAATATACTAAGAAAAGAGAAGATATGATTAATATCTTTGTTAATGAAGATAAATATATTAATGCTAAATATATACAACAACAATTAGACAATGATTATCCAGGTATATCTTTTGATACTATTTATCGTAATCTTCATCTTTTTAAAGATTTAAATATTGTTGAAAGTACAGAATTAGATGGAGAAATGAAATTTAGAATCGCTTGTACTAATCATCATCATCATCATTTTATATGTGAGAATTGTGGAGATACAAAAGTAATAGATTTTTGTCCAATTGATCAAGTTAAGCAATTTCTACCTAATGTAGATATTCATACTCATAAATTAGAGGTATATGGTATATGTGAAACTTGCCATAATAAAGGTATAAATTAAAATGAGAAATGTTCTGAGACGTAAATAAGCGTCTCAGTTTTTTTATAGGTCAAAAGTCTGAATTTTTTCTAATATTGAAATATATGTTTAAAAACTACTAAAATGAGATATAAAAAGAGTATAATAAGAAATATGACAACTATGTGAATAATATTTAGAGCAAATGATTTGTTGCACATCACATAGCTTGTTATTATTTATGTAAAGATAATTTAGGAGGATGATTATTTATGGCTTTTGAATTACCAAATTTACCATATGCAGTAGATGCATTAGAACCACACATTGACAAAGAAACAATGGAAATTCATCATGACAAACATCATAACACTTATGTTACAAAATTAAACGCTGCAGTTGAAGGTACTGATTTAGAATCTAAATCAATTGAAGAAATTGTTGCAAATTTAGATAGTGTACCTGAGAATATTCAAACAGCAGTACGTAATAATGGTGGAGGTCATTTAAATCACTCATTATTCTGGGAATTATTAACTCCTAATTCTGAAGAAAAAGGTACTGTAGTTGATAAAATTAAAGAACAATGGGGTTCTTTAGATGAGTTTAAAAAAGAATTCGCTGATAAAGCTGCAGCACGTTTTGGTTCAGGTTGGGCTTGGTTAGTAGTAAATAATGGAAAATTAGAAATTGTTACTACTCCAAATCAAGATAACCCTATTACTGAAGGAAAAACTCCAATTTTAGGCTTAGATGTTTGGGAACATGCTTATTACCTTAAATATCAAAATAAACGTCCAGATTATATCAGTGCTTTCTGGAATGTTGTAAATTGGGAAAAAGTAGACGAGTTATACAATGCTGCTACAAAATAATAAATAAAAATATTTATTAGTGATCTCTTTTTGGGAGATCACTTTTTTTATGAAAAATATAGAAAAATTATACAATTTCATATATCATTTATAAGTATACATGATTAATAATTGAGGTCGGTTGTCTTGCTTAAAAGATTAAAAGAAAAATCAAATGATGAAAAAATAAAATATACGATGAATAAGCGAATTAGTTTTATATTTGGTGCGATTGTTTTGATTTTCGTATTAATTGTCCTAAGACTAGGATATTTACAAATTGCACAAGGGGCACATTATAGTCAATTAGTGAAAAATGATGAAAATATTACTGTCAATGAGTCCGTACCACGAGGAAGAATACTAGATAGAAATGGCAAAATTTTAGTTGATAATGCTTCGAAATTAGCAATTACCTACACTCGTTCTAGAAAAACAAGTCAACAAGACATGTTAAATACCGCTAAAAAATTAGCTAAACTTATTACAATGAATACTGATAAGATTACAAAGCAAGATAAACAAGACTTTTGGATACAAAATCATCCAAAGGAAGTTAATAAATTAATGAAAAAAGAAACAACTATGCTTAACAATGGTAGCATAAGTCAAGAACAGTACGAGAAACAATTACATAGTAAAATTACAGATACTCAATTAAATAGTTTATCTAAGCATGATTTACAAGTATTAGCTATATATAGAGAAATGTCAGCTGGATCTACACTTGATCCGCAAATGATAAAAAATGATGATGTTAGTGAAAAAGAATATGCTGCTGTTTCTCAACAATTGGATAATTTACCTGGTGTCAATACTTCAATGGACTGGGATCGAAAATATCCATATGGTGAAACTTTAAGAAGTATATTTGGTAGTGTCTCTACACCTTCTGAGGGTATTCCTAAAGAATTAACTGAACAGTATTTAGCAAAAGGATATTCTAGAAATGATAGGGTCGGGAAAGCTTATCTAGAGTATCAATATGAAGACATTCTACGTGGTAAAAAGAAACAGCTAAAATACACTACTGATAAATCTGGTAAAGTTATCAGTTCTAAAGTGATTAACCCTGGATCACGCGGAAATGATTTACAACTAACAATTGACATAGATTTGCAGAAAAAAGTTGAGTCCCTATTAGAAAACGAAATAAAAACACTGCGTAGTCAAGGCGCAACCAACATGGACAATGCTCTTGTAGTTGTTCAAAATCCTAAAAATGGTGATATTCTTGCAATGGCTGGAAGACAAATTGATAAAAACGGTGAACTGCTAGATTATGATTTAGGTAACTTTACTGGCCAATTTGCAGTCGGTTCTTCTGTTAAAGGAGCAACCTTATTAACTGGTTATCAAAATCATACTATCAAAGTCGGTGAAGAAATGATTGATGAACCTTTACACTTTAGAGGCGGACTAACTAAACGATCTTACTTTAATCAAAATGGCAAAGTCCTAATTAACGATAAAGAAGCATTAATGCATTCTTCAAACGTATATATGTTTAAAACTGCTTTAAGACTAGCTGGTGATCCTTACTCAAGTGGTATGAGTTTGCCTAATAACATTGAAGAAGCTGGTCAAAAACTAAGAAAAGGTCTAAATCAAGTAGGATTAGGTGTTAAAACAGGTATCGATTTACCTAATGAAACAATTGGTCAAATTGAACCATTAACTAATAATCCAGGCAATTATTTAGATTTATCAATAGGTCAGTATGATACTTATACACCTATTCAACTTTCACAATATATATCTACAATTGCAAATAATGGTTACAGAGTACAACCACACATTGGTTTAGCTATACATGACGCAACAAATAGTGATCAAGTAGGACCGATAAAAGATAAAATTAAAGGTAATATACTAAATAAAGTCAATAATTCTCAAGATGAGATAGATGAAGTAAAACAAGGATTCAAGATGGCTTTCAATGAAAAAGATGGTACAGGCTATGCAAGCTTTCATAAAACTGTTGTGCCATCAGCTGGTAAAACTGGTACTGCTGAAGTTTATCAAAATGGACAACCTAGAGTTAACTCAACATATATAGGTTATGCGCCTATTAAAGATCCTAAATTAGCTTTTTCTATCGTATATACTAATCAACCTGTTCCACCGCCATGGTTAAATGGAGGAGATTTAGGAAGAGATATCATTAATTACTACTTTAAAAATGAAAAATAATTTGAATAACCGTTGATAAGATGCTTTTCTATTTAACACTAGTAAAAATTAATACTTTTCAATTAATCGTCTAAGTGGTATGATAATAAAGTCGTATTTAGAAAAGGTAAGGAGGTATAATCATGCGCGTAAACGTAACATTAGCTTGTACTGAATGTGGTGACAGAAACTACATTACTACTAAAAATAAAAGAAACAATCCTGAACGTATTGAAATGAAAAAATATTGTTCACGTGATAACAAACAAACTCTACATCGTGAAACTAAATAATAGTAAAAGTAAAAAGAGTCCGGGACATAAAGTATCTGGATAAGT
>NZ_KV821091.1:0-79691 GCF_001815595.1 Staphylococcus sp. HMSC070D05
AGGGTCAGAGGTTCGAATCCTCTATGGCTCACTTTAAGCACTCCTTAATGGAGTGCTTTTTTATTACCCATTTTTAGTAGTGATGTTCATGAAAAAATTTATAAGTATGACTTTCATAGTATGACAGTTACACCTTTCATTGGTATAATTATGAGTATGAAAGTTATAGACGGAGGAGAGATTATGGATTTTTCCAACTTTTTTAATAATCTTAGTACTTTGAAGATTATTACAAGTATATTAGATATACTTATTGTCTGGTATGTCCTTTATCTTCTCATTACTGTATTTAAAGGAACTAAAGCAATTCAATTGCTTAAAGGTATATTATTTATAGTTATTGGACAACAAGTAAGTAAACTTCTTAATTTAACTGCTACCTCAAAGTTATTTGATATTGTGATTCAATGGGGCGTTTTAGCTTTAATTGTGATATTTCAACCAGAAATTAGACGAGCACTTGAGCAATTAGGGCGAGGGAGCCTATTTAAACGTTATACCAATACTTACAGTCATGATGAAGAAAAATTAATCCAATCTGTATCAAAGGCTGTTCAGTATATGGCTAAAAGACGAATTGGAGCATTAATTGTTTTTGAAAAGGAAACTGGATTACAAGACTATATTGAAACTGGTATATCAATGAATTCTGCAATATCTCAAGAATTATTGATAAATGTTTTTATACCTAATACACCATTACATGATGGGGCTATGATTATTCAAAATACTAAAATTGCTAGTGCTGCGTGCTATTTACCACTTTCAGATAGTAATAAAATTTCTAAAAGTTTAGGTACAAGACATAGGGCAGCCGTAGGAATTTCTGAAGTTTCGGACTCATTTACTGTGGTAGTATCTGAAGAAACCGGTTCAATATCAGTTACTTTCGATGGTAAATTAAGACGTGATGTTTCTGACGAAGTATTCGAAGAGTTATTAGCTGAACATTGGTTTGGAGCTCGCGCTCAAAAGAAGGGTGTGAAATAACATGTTAGAAAGTAAATGGGGATTAAGATTTTTTGCCTTAATATTAGCGATCTTTTTTTATCTTTCTGTTAATAATGTGTTTGGCAATATTTTTAACAATGATAATCTATCTCAGAATTCTTCTAAAACAATTGAAGATGTACCTGTAGAAATTCTTTATAATACCAAAAATTTACATGTTACTAAATCACCAGAAACTGTTGATGTTACTATTTCAGGACCACAATCAAAGTTATTGAAAATAGAAAGTTCAGACGATATCAAGGTCACGGTTAATTTATCTAATGCTAACTCTGGAAATTATAAAAAAGATTATATTGTTAAGGGATTAAGTAACGATATTAGTTATAATGTTAAACCTAAACATGCGTATATCACTTTGGAAGATAAAGACACTAAAACAATGCATGTTCACCCTGATATTGCACAAAACAATATAGATTCAAATTATAAAGTAAGTGAAGCTTCTTTAAATGAAAATACTGTTCAAGTTACTGGTGGTAAAAAGCAATTAGACAAAATTGCATATTTAAAAGCTACATTTAAAAATGCGACTAATATCAGTGAGGATACTACTGATGTAGCTGAAATTACTGCATTTGACAAGCAATTAAATAAATTAAACGTTCAAATCAAGCCTAACAATGTTAAAATGTCAGTGAAACTTGAACCTTACAGTAAAAAAGTAAAAATTAAAACCGTTAAAAAAGGTTCATTACCTGACGATGAGAGTTTAGATAATATTAAACTAAATGAGAATAAAGTAGAAATTTATGGTAATAAAGATGATTTGAAGGATATTAATGATATAGAAGCTGATGTAAATTTAGATGATATCACTGAGTCGACTGATAAAACACTTCAACTCAAAATACCTAAACAGGTTAAGAAATCTGAATTCAATGAAGTCACAGCACATGTCAATTTAAAATAGTAAACTAGATAATAAAGGAGTAATTAAAATGGGAAAATATTTTGGAACTGATGGTGTAAGGGGAGTAGCTAATAAAGAATTAACACCTGAATTAGCGTTTAAGCTAGGTCGCTATGGTGGTTATGTATTAGCACATAATGAGGGAGAGAAACATCCTAGAGTTTTAGTTGGTAGAGATACTCGTGTGTCTGGTGAAATGTTAGAATCTGCTTTAATTGCTGGATTAGCATCAATAGGTGCAGAAGTAATGAGATTAGGTGTTATTTCTACTCCAGGTGTTGCATATTTAACGCGTGAAATAGGAGCACAATTAGGGATAATGATTTCTGCCTCTCATAATCCTGTAGCTGACAATGGTATTAAGTTCTTTGGTGCTGATGGTTTTAAACTTTCAGATAAACAGGAAGAAGAAATTGAACAATTATTAGACCAAGAACAACCTGACTTACCACGTCCAGCAGGTAAAGACATTATGCATTTTTCGGATTATTATGAAGGTGCACAAAAATATTTAAGTTATCTTAAATCTACCATTGATATAAATTTAGATGGACTTAAAATTACTTTAGATGGGGCGAATGGATCAACTTCTTCACTTGCGCCTTTCTTATTTGGTGATTTAGAGGCAACGACAGTTACAATTGGTTGTAATCCAGATGGATACAATATTAATGATGAATGTGGATCTACTCATCCTGAACATTTAGCTGAAAAAGTTGTAGAAACTGAAAGTGATTTTGGTTTAGCTTTTGATGGAGATGGAGATCGTTTAATTGCTGTTGATGAAAAGGGTAACATCATTGATGGTGACCAAATTATGTTTATTATTGGTCAAGAAATGCATAAAAATCATGAATTAAATAATAATATGATTGTATCTACTGTAATGAGTAATTTAGGATTTTATAAAGCTCTTGAAACAGAAGGCATTCAATCAAATAAAACAAAAGTTGGAGATAGATATGTCGTTGAAGAAATGAGACGAGGCCATTATAATTTAGGCGGAGAACAATCTGGACATATAGTAATGATGGACTATAACACGACTGGTGATGGACTACTAACTGGCGTACAACTTGCAGCTATTATTAAATCAAGTGGTAAAACTTTAAGTGAGTTAGCAGCCCAAATGAAAAAGTATCCACAATCATTAATCAATGTAAAAGTAACAGATAAACATCATGTGTCTGAAAATGAAGACGTTAAAGCTGTTATGGATGAAGTTGAGAATGAAATGAACGGTGAAGGAAGAATATTAGTTAGACCTTCAGGCACTGAACCATTAGTAAGAGTAATGGTTGAGGCAGCTACAAATGAAGATGCTGAACATTACGCTCAAACAATTGCTAATAAAGTAAAAGAAAAAATGGGATTAAATTAATAGTACCATTAAAAAATAAGAATACACTCTCTTTAAAGTTAAAGTTGTAGAACTGAAAATTTTAAAGAGAGTATTTTTTATCAAAAAATATAAATTAAATATCAAATTATGACTATAAGTTTATGAATTAAATATAATAATATTTGCAAAAGATTAATAAAAAAAGGTAGAATAAATAGTATTGGAAGAAAGGAGGATAGATGTAATAAAAATAAAACAAAGCGCCTGGACAAGTAATTAGAATGTTAATCATTTAGTATTAATTAGGAGAATACTCATAGACATACTAATTATATTGTAGACGAGGAGAATAGTTATCGATATAATCGGCGGATGCTATTCCGGATGTGGCACATTCGTTAGCTTATTATTTAAAACATGTAGGTGACTAGATGTACAAATATAATAAGAACGCCAAATAGAAAACATAGAAATATGATGTTTAGAATCCAATACAATAAATCGAACAATGTCTAATTAAAAAATTTTATATAGCAAATAAAATTATCATATGACTATGTAATGGAGGAAAAAGAAATATGTGCGGAATTGTTGGATATATTGGCTTTGATAATGCCAAAGAATTATTATTATCTGGTTTAGAAAAATTAGAGTATAGAGGATATGATTCAGCAGGAATTGCTGTTGTCAATGATGAGGGTACTACTGTATTTAAGGAAAAAGGACGTATTGCAGAATTAAGAAAAGTAGCAGATAGCAATGACATTGATGGTCACATTGGAATTGGTCATACTCGTTGGGCTACTCATGGGGTACCTAGTACTGTTAATTCACATCCTCATCAATCAAATAATGGACGTTTTACTTTAGTACATAATGGTGTCATTGAAAATTATGAAGAACTAAAAAGCGAATACTTATCAGATGTAACGTTTAAATCAGAAACTGATACAGAAGTTATCGTTCAATTAGTAGAATATTTTTCAAATAAAGGGTTAGAAACTGAAGATGCATTCACTAAAGCAGTATCTTTATTAGATGGATCATATGCTTTAGGTATGTTAGATTCTGAGGATGAAGACACTATTTATGTAGCTAAAAATAAATCACCTTTACTTGTTGGTATTGGTGACGACTTTAATGTTATTGCTTCAGATGCATTAGCAATGATTAAAGTTACAAATCAATATAAAGAAATTCATGATCATGAAATTGTTATTGTTAAAAAAGAAAGTGTAACAATTAAAGATAAAGATGGAAATATTCAAGATCGTCCAACGTATACTGCTCAAATAGATGCCTCAGATGCTGAAAAAGGTATTTATGATCACTATATGTTAAAAGAAATTAATGAACAACCAGCAGTAATGCGTCGTATTATTCAAGAATACGAAGATGAAAATGGAGATTTAAATATTGATTCTGAGATTATTAAAGATGTGTCGAATGCAGATCGTATTTATATCATTGCTGCAGGGACAAGTTATCATGCTGGTTTAGTTGGTAAAGAATATCTTGAAAAACTATCTGGAGTGCCAACTGAAGTTCATGTGGCATCAGAATTTGTTTATAACATGCCATTATTATCTGAAAAACCTTTATTTATTTATATCTCTCAATCAGGAGAA
Organism: Staphylococcus sp. HMSC070D05; assembly: GCF_001815595.1. Lineage (NCBI taxonomy): Bacteria > Bacillati > Bacillota > Bacilli > Caryophanales > Staphylococcaceae > Staphylococcus > Staphylococcus sp. HMSC070D05. The sequence continues at coordinate 4,895 of NZ_KV821091.1, forward strand.
ACAGCTGATAGCCGTGCAGTATTGGTTGAAACAAATAAATTAGGCCATAAGTCTTTAACAATTACAAATGTAGCAGGTTCAACGTTATCTCGTGAAGCTGATCATACGTTGTTATTACACGCAGGACCTGAAATTGCTGTTGCATCAACTAAAGCTTATACAGCTCAAATTGCTGTATTATCAATTCTTTCTCAAGTTGTAGCTAAAGCGTATGGACGCGATAACGGTATTGACTTATTAAGAGAATTAGCAAAAGTAACAACTGCAATTGAAACGATTGTAGATGATGCGCCAGTAATGGAAAAAATTACTAAAGAATTCTTAGAAACGACTAGAAATGCTTTCTTTATTGGTCGTGGAATGGATTACAATGTAAGTTTAGAAGGAGCATTAAAACTTAAAGAAATTTCATATATTCAAGCTGAAGGATTTGCTGGTGGAGAGTTAAAACACGGTACTATTGCATTAATCGAAGATGATACGCCAGTCATTGCGTTAGCTACTCAAGAAAATGTGAACTTATCCATTCGTGGTAATGTTAAAGAAGTAGTAGCACGTGGCGCTAAACCTTGTATTATTTCAATGGAAGGTTTAGAAAAAGATGGAGACACATATGTGATGCCTCATGTACACGAATTATTAACACCTTTAGTATCAGTAGTAGCGCTACAATTAATCGCATATTATGCAGCTTTACACAGAGGATTAGATGTTGATAAACCTCGTAACTTAGCTAAATCAGTTACAGTTGAATAATTCAAAAAGCTGGGACATGGATGACATGTCTCAGTTTTTTATTTAATTTGTTATATAATCAGAATCATCATACACTTATTTTAAGTAGAGGTGATTATTTGATAAATTTAAAGCATATCTATAAAAAGAAACACGGAAAAACAATTATTAATGGTTTAAATTAGCATATTGAAGCGGGAGATAATTGGATTCTTTATGGGTTGAATGATGCAGTAAAAACAAAACTATTAAATATCGTGAATTCTTATAAAAGTGTATCACAGGGTGAAATAGCATTGTTTGAAATGAAATCAGGTAAAAAAGGATATTCTGTAGAAAACGTTCGTCAACATATTGGATTTGCTTCGCATTGTTTATTAGAAAAATTTCAAGACGGTGAGAAAGTGATTGATGTCATATCAAGTGGCATATTTAAACCTATCGGTCTATATAAAGAGTATTCTGATGAACATACAAAAGAAGCAGAAAAATCATTAAATTTAGTAGGAATGTTATCATATAAAGATTAATATTTAGGAAATCTCTCAACTGGGCAAAAACAAAAAGTAATAATTGCTCGCGCGCTTATACACCAATCTGATGTGCTTATTCTTGATGAAGCAGCATCAGGATGCGACTTTTTGGCTAGAGAACAGTTATTATATTTATTAGAAAATTTAAATAGGACATACGCTTATTTGACGATGATTTACATTACTCATGTCATAGAGGAAATTATTTCTTTATTTAGTAAGATATTTTTATTAAAAGAGGGTAGTTGTTTTAATAAAGGAAAAACAAAAGATATTTTAACTGATTCAATTATGTCTAAATTTTTTAATAATCAAATTGAAGTTATTCGATATAGAAATCGATATTTTGTATAAAAGATAATTGAGTTTGCACTTTGGTTGAATAAATGTCACAATTTTAAGAAAGAATTAGATGGAGGGTATAACGATGGCATTTGAAAATATTAAAGCAATATTCTTAGATATGGATGGAACAATATTGCATGAAGATAATAAAGCGACTGTAAAAACAAAAGAAGTAATTGATCAATTAAGAGAAAAAAATTATAAGGTATTTCTAGCAACAGGACGTTCTTATTCTGAAATTCATAGTTTAGTACCAAAAGGTTTTAAAGTAGATGGTATTATTAGTTCTAATGGGACAAGAGGCGATATTGAAGATAAAATTTTATTTAAACATAGTTTGACCATAGATAATGTAAAAAAAATCGTACAACTGGCTCAACAACAACACATTTATTATGAAGTTTTTCCTTTTGAAGGAGATAGAATTTCATTAATTGAAGATCAATCATGGATGGAAGATATGATTGATAGTGAACATCCACAAAATGATGTGAGTGAAAGTGAATGGAAGTCACGTCGAGATGCTATGAATGGTAAAATTAATTGGAAAAAAGATATTCCAAATGACGCCTATTCTAAAATTTATTTATTTAACAAAAAATTAAATAAAATTAAAACATTTAGAGATGAGTTAATACAAAATAAAGTGTTATTAAATATTAGCGTATCTAATTCTTCAAGATTTAATGCTGAGACGATGGCTTATCAAGTGGATAAAGGCACTGGAATTAAAGAAATAATAGATCATTTCGGTATTAAACAAGAAGAAACACTTGTTATTGGTGATAGCGATAATGACAGAGCAATGTTTGAATTTGGAGGATACACTGTTTCAATGAAAAATGCACGTCCAGAAATTCAGTCTATCACTGATGATACTACACAATATACAAATGAAGAGGATGGCGCGGCTTTATATTTAGAACAACATCTTTTAAATTAAAATAAGGTAAGAAAGTAGGTGAAACCTGCTTTCTTACCTTTTGTGTTGAATAGTGGTTTATTTATCGTTATTCAAATTTTTTTGATGATTTAAGTCTTCTTTAACATGATTTTTTGTATCATTAAAAGATGAAGGGTCATTTGTTAACTCTTCTTTTTTATGGTTTATTTCTTTTTTTTCTTTTCGTTTACTTTTTTTCTTCTCTTTTACAGGTCTATTCACATTCTCACCGCGACGTAAGAAATATTGAACAATCCCCATTATAATTACAAAATATAGAATTAAACGTACAATAATAATAAGTGTTTGAGCAATAATTAAAATCACTTGTGCTACATTTTGGGACATGTTTCCGGTTAATACAGTTAATATTGTACCAAGTGGTTGTGTAATGATAATAATGAGTAGGTTAATTAATAAGATAGCTAAAAAGAATTTGAACCAAGTTTTACGTCCATTTTTAATTCCTTTAAAACCGTCTTTAAAATGACCTATAGCACTTACGTCATTGTTACGTGCAAATGATACAGTATAATTAATCATTAATATAAAGAAGAGCCAATATACGATTGAAATAATGAATCCCATAATGATAATTAAGATAATTTGTACAGTAAGTAAAATACCCATAGCGTGATCAGATGTACTTACTGACTGTTGAATAGATGTGAATAATGGTGTTAAAGCTTTATTAAATAAAAAGTTTAATCCTAATGTGATTAAATATAATACAACATAAACAATAATAGTAATTAAAGCTAAAAGAAGACTTTTAATATATTTTCCTTTTTTAAAAGCAAAAAACAAATCAGAAAATTGAATATTTTCTTTTTCAACGGCTTTAGCCATAATATTAAAAGCCCCTGCAAGTAATTGATAACCTGCAAGTATAAAGAATAGTAATCCTAAGACTAGGACGAGTATCATCATAAATAATGACGCGCTTGCTGACTGTTGAAATTGTGCTGCTAGTTGCATCTGCATAAAGTTTTGAACGAAGAAAGTTCTAGCAATCACAAATGCCACAAATACAATAATAAAACTTACTAAACTAAATAGTATTGTTTTTATGAGTTGTGACTTAGCATTTTTAAATGCTAAACTATGAAATTTAAACAAAATAAGCACTCCTTTACGTTAATATAATACACAATATCAGAATTTGTGCTTTTTTTAAATTAATATCTAACAATATTATGTTTTAAGTGTTAAAATATGCTAATGATTTAATAATGAAAGGAGACTTTATGGTGAAATTTGCAATTTTAACAGACGTTCATGGTAATTTTGATGCCTTACAAACTGTTTTAGATGATATTGATAATAGAGAAGATATCGATCAAATCTTTAACTTAGGTGATAATATTGGAATTGGCCATGAGACCAATAAAGTATTAGATACGATTTTTGATCGAGATGATATGGACATCATTGCTGGGAATCACGATGAAGCAATTATGTCAATTGTTAATGGTACACCGTATCCAGAAGATTTAAAAAACAAATTTTATGAACACCATCAATGGATTGAAAGTCGAATGGATGAAGATTACTATGATGTATTAAATACATTACCAAGATATTTAGAAAAAACAATTTGTGGGAAAAAATGTTTATTTATACATTATGAAATTGAAAATCAAAGATTAGAAGTGGACATTGATAAACAACCATTTGAACCTATTGTAAATAATAAAAAAGAAGAAATAGTTAAATTATTTGAAGATAAGGATGCGGATTTTATAGCTTTTGGACATAATCATCAATTACACTTGTATGATGATAATAACAAAACATATTTCAATCCTGGTTCAGTAGGACTTAATAATGGGAAATATGCTGTATATGGAATCGTCACAATTAACGAAAATGAGTTTAGCGTTGAAAGAGTAAAGTTACCGTATGATAATGAAGAATTTCTTCAAGGATTTGATGAAAAACATGTACCAGGCAAACAATTTATTTTCGATCATTTTATATAAGTAAAAAAAGTCGAACAGAAACTAATATGAATTCTGTTCGACTTTTTTACTTATATTGTAAACTGTGGGTATTGTTTGTGTAGTTTTAATGATGAGTATGCGCTTTATGTAATCCAGAGCATAGTACTGAAGTATCATGATCATGTTGTGGTGTTTCTAATTGAATCGTCATATGTTGTATATTTAATTGAAGTAATTCATGTTCTATTTTTTTAAGAAGTCCTTCACAGTCCTGAACAGACATAGTTTCAGAGACTACTGCATGACAACTTAACGCATTCATATCATTTGAAATAGTCCAAACATGATAATCATGGACATTATAAATTTCATTGTGATTTGTAATTGTACTAATGATTTTATCTAAATAGACGTCACTTGGTGTACCTTCCATTAAAATATTAAGTGACGAACGTGAAATACCGATTGCACTTTTTAATATAATAATGGAAACTAGAATGCTTGCGATAGGATCAGCAATTGTAAAGTTAAATACGTATATAAGAATAGATGCTATAATAGCACCTAATGAACCAAGTAAGTCTCCTAAAACATGAATAAAAGCACCGCGCATATTTAAGTTATGTGACGTATCACCACTTTTAAACATGATTATTGCAACGATAATATTCACTATAAGTCCAATCACACTAATAACAAACATTTCGATGGATTGTACTTTAATAGGATCGAAAAATCTTCTGATCGCTTCGATAATAATGATGCCACTAATAATTAATAAAGTTATACCATTAAATAAGGCAGCTAAGACTTCAAAACGCTTGTAACCGAATGTTTTAGTTGAAGTAGCGTTTTTCTCTGCATAAATAAATGCGATTAAAGCAACTCCTAGTGAAACAGTATCGCTAAACATATGAAGTCCATCTGATAATAGTGCAAGACTATTAGCAATAAATCCTCCTAAAATTTCAACAATCATAAATAAGCCTATAATAATAAAAGAAATTGCTAATATCTTTTTGTTATTGGTATGAACATGATTATGAGTATGGTTATGATGGTGTGTGTGATTAGACATTTATTATTCACCTCTTTGATGATTAGCATGTTGAATGGCTTGTTTTAATAAAATAGAAACATGTTGATCGTCTATAGAATAAATCATAGATTGACCGTGACGTGATGACTTAACGAGGCCTGCTTGTTTTAAATTCTTTAATTGATGCGATACATTTGATTGAGTTAATTTTAATGTATGCGTAATATGCCCAACACTAGCTTCACCTTTATATAACAATTCTAAAATACGTAAACGGTTATAATCGCTTAACGCTTTAAATGTATCAGTTAAACGGTTCAGCAAGTATTCATCTATAAATATATCTCTATCTTTATTTATATTAGACATCACATGAGACCTCCTCTTTAATACATGAATATATATTCATGTATTAATATATAGTGTCCTTGTCTAAGTGTCAATGGTGTATAGTAAACAAGTTTAAAAATGATACTAAGTGGTATGAATAGACTATGAAATGAATTGAAGGAGGAAATAAATTTATGAGTATATTAGTTATTGGCGCTAATGGCGGTGTAGGTTCTAAATTGGTTAACCAATTAAAAGAAGATCAAGTTGATTTTACAGCTAGTGTTCGTAAAGAAGAACAAGAAAGTGCGTTAAAAGAGCAAGGCATTAATGCCATTTTAATAGATGTAGAAAAAGATAGTATTGATGATTTAACTGAGAAATTTAAAGGTTTTGATAAAGTTATTTTCTCAGTTGGTTCAGGAGGTAGCACAGGTGCTGATAAAACAATTATTGTTGATTTAGATGGTGCAGTGAAAACAATTGAAGCAAGTAAAAAAGCAAACGTTAAACATTATGTGATGGTTTCTACTTACGATTCACGTCGTGAAGCATTTGATGCAAGTGGAGATTTAAAACCTTATACAATTGCAAAACACTATGCAGATAATCATTTAAGAAATTCTGGACTAACTTATACAATCGTTCATCCAGGTGGTTTAGAAGATAAATCCGGTACGGGTGAAATTAAAGCTGACTTGTATTTTGATGAAGGAAGTACAATTCCACGCGAAGATGTGGCTTCTGTATTAAAACACGTAGCGACTGCTGAAGATAAATTTGAAAATAAAGAATTTCAAATTCTTTCAGGCCATCAATCTATTCAAGAAGCATTATCTCGTTTTGAGTAGTTAAGTTAGATAATTAATTACAAAGGAAAAGTTCTGTGTTAGAGTAGGACAGTAAGTTTTAAAACTTGCTGTTCTATTCTTTTTTTATTAATATATATAATTTCTATTAAATTAATAATGAAATTGATATAATAAACATATGAGTGAAAATTTTTGTTTAACTATAGAAACGAAATAGCGTTCATATAGAATTAGTTGTCTGATATATTAAAAGCTTAAATAGATAGTAATTTAAAGATAAAGTGAGTCATTAATAGTTCTAATTATACATACTCATTTAAATACGATATGTCATTTTAAAATAAAGAGAGAAGCAATAACCCTGTTTTAGGAGGTGCAATCATGCCATTATTTTTAAAGCCTATTTTTTTTGAAAAAATATGGGGCGGTAATAAGTTAGATCAATTTAATTACGACATACCAAGTGAACAAACTGGGGAATGCTGGGGTATTTCTGCACATCCGAATGGAAAAAATATGATTGAAAATGGTCAGTATGCTGGTCAAACATTAGATCAAGTATGGAATGAGCATAGAGAATTATTTGGAGACTTTCCAAGTAAAGATTTCCCTTTATTATGTAAAATAGTGGATGCAAGAAACCCTCTATCTATTCACGTTCATCCTGATGACTCGTATGCATATGAATTTGAAAATGGTCAATATGGCAAGTCAGAATGTTGGTATATTATTGATGCAGAAGAGGATGCTGAAATTATACTCGGTACCTCTGCTGATTCAAAAGAAATATTTGAGAATAAGATAAAAGAAGAAGCAGTGTTGGACGCAGTAGAAAGAATCAAAGTTAAACCAGGTGAGTTTTATTTTATACCAGCTGGAATGCTCCATTCTATAGGTTCTGGCGTTTTAGTATATGAAACAATGCAATCATCTGATATTTCATATAGAGTATATGATTATGAACGTAATCGAACTGATGGATCATCATTAGAAGTTAGCAAAGCATTAGACGTGATTCAATTTACTGCAAATGCACCTGCTATAGTACCTGAAACTACAATTGTAGAAAATCATAAACGTAGCCAAATTGTATCTAATGACTTTTTTACAATGGTTAAATGGGAAATCAGTGGAACGCTTAATTATATGAAGCCTCGTGAATTTTGTCTTATTTCTGTATTAGAAGGTCATGGACAAGTGATTACAGATGGTGAAATCTTTAAGCTAGAAAAGGGGTCTAATTTTATTTTAACTTCTGAAGATTTAGATAGCGTATTTGAAGGAGAGTTCATTCTAATTATAAGTTATATTTAATTAATCAATTTAATTTACAAGCAGAAGTATATGGTTTTCTAGTATGATAGCTGAATCTAGAAGTTTTTTATCTTCCTTTTCTTGTTAATCGGAAAGCTAATAATGTTTAAATAATAAGGTAGTATATTTTAAAAGTGAAATGGAATTTTGTGATGATTCATATGATTCTATTTCACTTTTTTGAATTTAAAAAGTGATTTAATAATACGTCAACTCTATTAAAAAAATATGATAAAATAAAAAAAACGAAATCTTATAGACTATTCATATATTTAAATTAAGCTATCTAAAAATGACTAATAGGTGCTAAAATTAAATATTAATATATACATGAATAAAGATACTAAATTTAAAATAAGTAAGAAGGAGATTCTAGATGGCAGAAGAAGTAAATTACTTTTGGTTAAATTGTGGATATACAAGATGGAACCATAATGAACCATTAGTTGGACAAACAACTTTATTTGAGTCTGGAGCACAGTTCAATCCTACTCAGGGTTTTCGAGCGTTCAAAAAAGCTAAAATTGGCGATCAAGTGATTTTTTATCAAGTACAAACAGATACTGGATTATTAGGAATTGGGGAAATTATTAGTGTTCAAACTGGAGCACAAAATAAAATCAGAGTTGAATTTAAATTTAATGAAGAGTTAAAGCCTTTAACTACTGACTATTTAAAACGTAGTGAAGTGCTAGATTACCGAATGAATAATATGCGAGAAACGTTAATAAATCAGCTCACAAAAGAGGAGTTTCAATTAATCGTTGAGTTAGGAAAATGTAACATTCAATTACCTCGATATTTCTTCTTATCTGAAACTGAAAAATTTGAACCTGATACACATTATACGATTTTTACACATACTTATAATGGAATTAAGCGAAATGGTTATCATTTTTATAACCAATTAGAAGTAGGGGACAATTTAATAATTTATGATAAGAATAGCAATCAATCGGTCGTAGGAATTGGTGAAGTATCTCGTCATATTCATGAAAAACCTCCAATTCCTGGTCGTACTAATAGTACTGCGATAGAGATTTATTATGAAAAGAATATCACTCCTGTTACATTAGGAGCACTAAATAAACATCCTAAATTAAAAAACTTATACTTTTTACAAGAAAATGCTAAGCAAGCAATAGCAAGTATGAGTCAAGCACAATACGATGCTATTATAGAAATGAGTGAAAATGATGGGATTAGAACGCCGTTTGAGACTATTAAAAAACCAGAGTTCAATACGGATCATGATGAGACAATTAAACCTTTTATTTTACTCGTTGTAGATAAACGTGAAGAAGGTTTGAAAGCAGCCAATCATCTTTTACAAAAAACGAATTCTAATCCAGTTATTACTAGTGGTCATCCTGACTTTAGTGAAGATATGTTATATGGCAAATATTTACCTAATGAGACAGGTGCCTTATATTATAGAGAAGGTTTTATTACACAACTTATGCCTAAAAATGACAAAAGTTACTTAGTGATTGATAACTTTAATAGACTCGATCCAGATATATTTCAAACTTATATTAATGTTTTAGAAGGGTACGAAGTTACATTACCTAGATATAATAAAGACAGTAACATGATTACTTGGTCTCGTGAAAAAGATTCTTTTTATCATTTTAATCCTAATTGGCATATTATTGGCGTAACATACGAAAAGTTAGAAGATATAAAAAATAAATATTCACAACAATTTTTAAAATATACACGTATTGTAAAAGTGAACCATGATGCATAATCGCAAACAGGTTAGATAAAAAATATCATAACGTATAATGAGCTAAAGTGGATATAGAATTTGAAATAAATTCTATATCCACTTTTTTTTGTTTAATGAGTCCTTGTAAAAGGAATATATTAAATAAGTTAAAAAGGAAGGTGACAGAACATGCCAATCGTTTATTATGATGGAAAGTGTGTGTATTGTTATAATTATTGTATTTGGCTAATACAACATGGTTTACCTAAAAATTATGAGTTTGCGACTTTAAAAGGAGAAGCGGGACAACATTTATTTGAACAACATCCCGAAGCTAAAAATAAAAATAGTGTGATACTACAAGAAGGAGATCATTTATATTACGAGTCTACTGCAGTAGCAAAATTAATCACAACATTAAGTAGTGAAAAATGGTTAGGTATACTACTTAGAGTAACACCATTGCCAATAAGAAATTTAGGTTATCGACTATTTGCTAATAATAGAGATAAAATGTGGAAAACACATTGGCATAAACCAAATGCATATGAAAAATCATTCTTTATTGATGATGATAGACAATAAATGAGAAAATGATTTCTTAATTGATAATATCTATAATTTTTAATTATATATTATAAAGTTTTTGATAAAGATTCTATATATTTATTCATAAGTATTAGTGTTTTTAAGTTGCGTGTGTAAAATAACTTTACAGATTATAATTATTATAATATAATTATGATTGTAAAAGAGAGACATGACTGTATAAAAAAGGAGAGATTCGATGACTCAACAAGATGTAGTAAAAGAATTAAATCAACAAGTAGCAAATTGGACAGTAGCATATACAAAATTACACAACTTCCATTGGTATGTTAAAGGCCCTAATTTCTTCTCATTACATGAAAAATTTGAAGAATTATACAATGAAGCTAGTCAATATGTAGACGATTTAGCAGAACGTATTCTAGCAATTGGAGGTAATCCAGTAGCAACATTAAAAGAAAGTTTAGAACTTTCAATTGTAAAAGAAGCAGATACAAATTACACTGCTGAAGAAATGGTTAAAGCTTTCTCTGAAGATTTAACTCAAATTTCTAAACAACTTGAAAAAGCAATTGAAGTTGCAGGAAAAGCAGGAGACGATGTTTCAGAAGATATGTTTATTGGTATGCAAACATCAGTAGATAAACATAATTGGATGTTTAAATCTTATTTAGTTTAAAAATTCTATTTTAAAAAGAGCCATTGTGGACGATAAAACGTCTACAATGGCTCTTTCAACTTTTAATATTAACAATGATAAGTGATTATTCAGCGATTTCTAAAGCAATTTCCATCATTTGAGTAAATGATGTTTGACGTTCTTTAGCTGATGTAGCTTCATCTCTTAAGATATGATCACTTACAGTAAAAATACCCAATGCTTTTTTACCAGCATGAATTGCATTTAAATATAAGCCAGCTGATTCCATTTCAATACCTAAGATACCCATGTTCTTCCAACTATCGTTGAAATGTTTGTCGGCATTATAAAACGTATCTGATGATAAAATATTTCCAACATGTGTAACTGCCCCGATATCATCAGCAACTTGTTTAGCTTTAGTAATTAACTCAAAATCCGCAATTGGAGCAAAGTGACCAGGAATATTAAATTGATCTACATAATTTGAATTAGTTGAAGCAGCTTGAGCAATAATGACATCATATAAATTCACATTCTCTTGTAATGCACCACATGAACCAACTCGAATAATGGTATCAACATCAAAGAAATTATAAAGTTCATACGAATAAATTCCAATACTTGGAATACCCATACCTGAACCCATTACTGAGATTTCTTTACCTTTATATGTGCCAGTGTATCCAAACATATTACGTACTTCATTAAATTGTTCAACATTTTCTAAAAAGTTATCAGCAATATATTTTGCACGTAATGGATCCCCAGGCATTAATACTGTTTTAGCAATTTTAGTTCCATTAGGTTGAATATGAGGTGTACCGTTTGTCATGAATATCTTCTCCTTAACATTTTTATTCAAAATAAAGATAACATTTGTTTAAAATTTTTGCGAATTTTTGTACTATATAAATGAGAGAAACATATAAATTATGTTAATATAGTTGGCTTTCGAGCAATACATTGGAGGAAATTGTTATGGAATATTCAAAATATATTGATCATACACTTTTAAAACCGGAATCAACACGTCAACAGATTGATAAAATTATTTCTGAAGCTAAGGCGTATCATTTTAAATCAATTTGCGTCAATCCGACCCACGTTAAGTATGCTTCTGAACAACTTGGGAATTCTGATGTACTCGTATGTACAGTGATTGGGTTTCCACTTGGAGCTACAACAACCGCTACAAAGATTTTTGAAACAGAAGATGCGATTAAAAATGGAGCGTCAGAAATTGATATGGTCATTAATATTGGAGCGCTTAAAGATGGTAGATATGATGAAGTGAAAAAAGATATCGAAGGCGTTGTAGGTGCAGCAAATGGACATACTGTGAAAGTGATTATTGAAACTGTGCTTCTTACAGAAGATGAAAAAGTGAAAGCTTGTGAAATTTCGAGGGAAGCAGGCGCTAATTTTGTTAAAACATCAACTGGTTTCGCTGGCGGAGGCGCAACTCCAGAAGATGTGAAATTAATGAAAGACATTGTGGGAGACGAATTAGAGGTTAAAGCTTCAGGTGGCGTGCGTAATCTTGAAGATTTCCACAAAATGCTTAATGCAGGTGCTACACGTATTGGAGCAAGTGCTGGTGTTCAAATTATCAAAGGTTTAGAATCAAATTCTGATTATTAATAATATGTTTTATAACATCATTTAGAAATGCAACAACCAAGAAAGGGGATAGCACAATGAGAATGGTAGACATCATTGAAAAAAAGCGTGATGGACAGACATTAACTAAAGAAGAAATCGAATTTTTCATAGAAGGATATACCAATGGAGATATCCCAGATTATCAAGCTTCTAGTTTAGCGATGGCAATCTTTTTCCAAGATATGAATGAAGAAGAACGTGCAGCTTTAACTATGGCAATGGTTAATTCAGGGGATGTTATTGATTTATCAAAAATCAATGGTATTAAAGTAGATAAACACTCAACTGGTGGCGTTGGAGATACGACGACATTAGTGTTGGCACCATTAGTAGCTGCAGTGGGAGTGCCAGTTGCCAAAATGAGTGGCCGTGGTTTAGGACATACGGGTGGTACGATTGATAAATTAGAATCTATTGATGGGTTCCATGTTGAAATCTCTGAAGCGGACTTCATTAAACTTGTTAATGAAGATCAAGTTGCAGTGATTGGACAAACGGGCAATTTAACACCTGCAGATAAGAAACTATACGCATTAAGAGATGTTACAGGAACAGTTAACTCTATTCCTCTAATCGCATCATCTATCATGAGTAAGAAAATTGCCGCGGGTGCTGATGCAATCGTCTTAGATGTTAAAACTGGAAATGGTGCATTCATGAAAACATTAGAAGACGCCGAGGCTTTAGCACATGCTATGGTTAGCATAGGAAATAATGTTGGTAGAAATACAATGGCTATTATTTCAGATATGAGTCAACCACTTGGTCGTGCGATTGGGAATGCTTTAGAATTAAAAGAAGCGATTGATACATTAAATGGTCAGGGACCTAAAGATTTAACTGAACTAGTATTAACGCTTGGTTCACAAATGGTCGTACTTGCTGAAAGAGCAAATACACTTGAAGAGGCGCGTCAATTGCTCAATGAAGCCATTGAAAATGGTTCAGCATTAGATAAATTCAAAACATTTTTAGAAAATCAAGGTGGAGATGCTTCAGTTGTCGATTCACCGGAGTTATTACCGACTGCCGAATATCAAATTGATTATAAAGCAAAATCAAGTGGCGTAGTTTCAGAGCTTATTGCTAATGAAATTGGAGTTGCTTCAATGATGTTAGGTGCGGGAAGACAAGCAAAAGAAGATGACATAGATTTAAGTGTTGGCATTGTGTTGAATAAGAAAGTAGGAGACAAAGTCAATGCAGGAGAGTCTTTATTAACGATTCACAGTAATCGTGAAAATGTTGATGATGTAATTAAGAAACTTGACGAAAGTATCGAAATTAAAACGCAAGCAAAAACACCAACATTAATTCATAAAATAATTACAGAGTAGGAGTGTTAAATATGACGACACCATTTAAAAGAGTGCATTTAATTGTCATGGATTCAGTAGGTATTGGTGAAGCACCTGACGCTGCAGCTTTTAAAGATGAAGGTTCACATACATTAAAACACACGTTAGAAGGTTTTAACCAATCATTACCTAATTTAGAAAAATTAGGATTAGGTAATATTGAAGATTTGCCAGTGGTCAATAAAGTCGAACAACCAGGTGCGTTTTATACTAAATTAAGTGAAGCATCTGTAGGAAAAGATACGATGACAGGCCACTGGGAAATTATGGGGCTCAATATTATGCAACCGTTTAAAGTATATCCAAATGGTTTTCCAGATGAACTGATTCATCAAATTGAAGAAATAACTGGACGAAGAGTTGTTGCAAATAAACCAGCATCTGGAACAGCAATTATAGATGAATTGGGCGAACATCAAATGAAAACAGGTGATTTAATTGTATATACAAGTGCAGATCCTGTATTACAAATTGCTGCACATGAAGATATTATCCCACTTGAAGAATTGTATGATATTTGCGAAAAGGTTCGTGAATTAACTAAAGATCCTAAGTACTTAATTGGCCGTGTTATTGCACGTCCATATGTTGGTGAACCAGGACACTTTACGCGTACATCTAATCGTCATGATTATGCTTTAAAACCATTTGGTAAAACTGTTATGAATACATTAAAAGATAATGATTATGATGTTATTGCTATTGGTAAAATCAATGACATCTATGATGGCGAAGGTGTAACTGAAGCCATTCGTACAAAAAATAATATGGATGGAATGGATAAGTTAATAGAAGTTGTCAAAAAAGACTTTAATGGATTAAGTTTTTTAAATCTTGTTGATTTTGATGCTTTATATGGTCATCGTCGTGATAAAGAAGGTTATGCACAAGCCATTAAAGATTTTGATTCACGTTTGCCTGAGTTAATCGACAACCTTCAAGAAGACGATTTAGTAATTATTACTGCTGATCATGGTAATGATCCAATTGCAGAGGGAACAGATCATACTAGAGAATATATTCCTGTATTGATGTTTAGTCCTAAAATTAATAATTATCATAGATTATCAGGTGATACAACATTTAGTTCTATTGGTGCAACAATAGCAGATAATTTCAATGTTGAATTACCAAAATACGGAAAAAGTTATTTAAAAGAAATGGGAGTTGAATAATTATGAAAATAATGAGATATTTGCTAGGTTTGGCATTTGGATCAGCAGGAATACTACATTTTACAAATGAACGTCAATTTAGATCGATTGTACCGGAGTATTTACCATTACGAAAAACAGCGGTTTTAGTGACAGGCGTATTTGAAATGTTCTTTGGAGTCATGCTATTAGCTAAAAGACCTGCAGATTGGTTGAAAAAAGGTATTAATGCATTTTTACTTGCAGTTTTTCCAGCAAACATTTACATGGCAAGAAAGCAATTACCAGTAGGAGATAAACCTGTTCCTAAATGGGCATTATACTTAAGATTACCTCTTCAATTCATTTTAATAGCTATCGTAAAAAAATTATAATAAAACATAAATAAACAATACCCTACCTAAAGCATTTAGATAGGGTATTGTTTATTTAAGTATAAATTATTTGCCTTCACCGAAAATGTCGTCCCATTGATTACGTTTATCTAAGAATTCTTTTGCGAGTGCTTTAGCACCTTCAAGAGAATGACTAGCAGCCCAACCACATTGAACTTCATTGCAAGCAGGAACTTCTGTAGCTTCTAACACATCATTTAAAGTTTTTTCAACAATATTTAATACATCTTCATAATTATCATGATCAATAAATGAAACATAAAAACCAGTTTGACAACCCATAGGACTTAAATCGACAACTTTATCGGAATGGTTTCTGATATTTTCAGCCATTAAATGTTCTAATGAATGTAGCGCTGGCATATCCATATGCGCTTTATTAGGTTGTTTAAAACGTAAATCATATTTTTTGATAACGTCTCCATTAATCCCTTCCATTGTGCCTGCTAAACGAATATATGGTGCAACTACTTTTGTATGGTCAAGATTAAAACTTTCAACGTTCATTTTAGTCATTTTTATTTCCTCCTATAAATACATTGCTTGAATAATATGATTGTAACAAGAGTACCAATCATTTACAATTTTCTTAATTAAGTGATTTAAATAATTATTGTAAGAAAATTTTGTAAATTCAAACGAATTTAATGACAATCTATAGTAAATCCGATAAAATAAGTAATAATTAAATTTAAAGATACATCAAGAAATTGATTGACTTGATGTCTAAATAAATATAGATATTAATATTCGTGTATAAAAGGAGTATAGATTGATGAGTAGTAAACAAGAGATATTAGACTATATAGAGAATAAAAAGTACGATTATGTCGAAATAAGCCATCGTATACACGAGCGTCCTGAGTTAGGCAATGAAGAGATATTTGCTTCAAGAACATTAATTGATCAATTAAGAGCAAATGAGTTTGAGATAGAAACAGATATTGCCGGACATGCTACTGGGTTTATTGCAACTTACCAGTCTGAAAAAGAAGGACCAACTATAGGATATTTAGCTGAATATGATGCTTTACCTGGTTTAGGTCACGCATGTGGTCACAATATCATTGGGACAGCAAGTGTATTGGCAGGAGCAGCACTTAAACAAGTCATCGACCATGTTGGTGGGAAAGTAGTTGTATTAGGATGTCCTGCCGAAGAAGGTGGAGAAAATGGAAGTGCGAAAGCTTCATATGTAAAAGCCGGTGTGATTGATGATATTGACATTGCACTTATGATTCATCCTGGAAATGAAACATATCCAACGATAAATACATTAGCCGTTGATGTGCTTGATATTAAATTTTATGGTAAAAGCGCCCACGCCTCAGAAAATGCGGATGAGGCTTTAAATGCATTAGATGCGATGATTTCTTATTTCAATGGTGTAGCTCAATTACGTCAACAGATTAAGAAAAGTCATCGTGTACATGGTGTGATTTTAGATGGAGGTAAAGCTGCTAATATTATACCTGATTATACGCATGCAAGATTTTATACACGTGCCACTACTAGAAAAGAACTAGATATTTTAACAGAACGCGTTAATCAAATTGCAAGAGGTGCAGCCATCCAAACAGGTTGTGACTATGAATTTGGTCCTATTCAAAATGGTGTAAATGAATTTATAAAAACACCTAAACTAGATGAATTATTTGAAAAATATGCCATAGAAGTTGGCGAAGAAGTAAGTTATGATGATTTTGGTTTTGGTTCGACAGATACGGGAAATGTTAGTCATATAGTTCCTACGATTCATCCACATGTTAAAATTGGCTCAAGAAATTTAGTAGGTCATACACACCGTTTTAGAGAAGCAGCTGCAAGTGTTCATGGTGATCAAGCTTTGATTCGAGGCGCAAAAATTATTGCCCTTATGGGACTAGAATTAATTGAAAATAAAAAACTATTTGATGAGGTTGTAGAGCAACATTCTCAAATAAAGGGGTAAAAAATGAAAAATGAATATAATGTTCCAAAGTTAACGTTAAGTGATTTGTATGATGAAAATATTGTCTATAATTCAAGACCTTCTTATGCATTGAATCCCTGGCTCACAACTGAAGAACATCAGTCTAATTTTTTGACTGGTCGTGAAATGATTATCGCTAAGGATATGCCGATTGTTGTACACGAAGCGAGTATTACAGATAAATTACAACAACTATTTGGTCTTATTGGTAAAAAAATACCAGAGCATCTTTATACATTTAGAAATCGTGAAACGTATGAACACTTGTTACAAGAGATTATCAACAAAGAAGGAAAGAAAGTATATTTTCAATATATCGAAAACAATGACATAGTAGATGACGAAGCGTATGCCATTGATAAAGACGTTTTTGTAGCTTTAAATAATAAATCACGTATTCCTGAATGGACAAATCATAAATATTTACCAGATCGTGAAATTGTGTCAATTAGAGACTTCAAAGGTCGTATCAAAGATTGGAATTATCCTTTTGTAATTAAGCCAGGAGATGAACTACCAACTGCAGGTGGCTATGGCGTAATGATTTGCTATAACGACGAAGACTTAGAAAAAGCAACTAAACGAATATTTGAAGCGGAACATGCTACTGATAACTTAATCATTGAACAAAAAATAAAAGCAGTTAAAAATTATTGTGTTCAATTTGCATATTCTAAAGAAATAGGTATCACCTATCTAGGTACTGCCCATCAAATTACCGATAAATATGGTCTATACGCAGGAAATGAAAATGTGCATGATGTTCCAGAAAAAGTGATTCAAGCTGGTCGTGAAATTATGCAAAATGGAGTGAACTTAGGGTTTATTGGTGTGGCAGGATTTGATTTATTATTAGATGAAAATGATGATGTATTTGCTATAGATTTGAATTTTAGACAAAATGGTTCAACAAGCATGCTACTATTACAAGATGAATTAAATCCTAACTATCAAAAATTTTATAGTTATTTTTCAAGAGGAGATAATACCCGTTTCTTCAATGTTATTTTAAAATATGTTAAACAAGGCGTGCTTTATCCTCTTTCGTATTATGACGGTGACTGGTTTGGTAAAGATGAAGTGAAATCTCGCTTTGGATGTATATGGAATGCTGATTCTAAAGAAGAAGTTGAACAATTAGAACAAGCATTTATTAGTGAACTTGATCATACTAATTAAGTTAGAGTATAAGCTAAATTAATGATAAAAAAGAATATGTATATTTGACGTTAATTTTAATATAATTTAACATTTAATTAGTATATTAAGAGAGAGGGTTTGCAATGGAATATAAGCATCATGACTATTTCAAAGAGATATTAATCAATGAAGTCATTATTTTGGCTAGTAAAAATAAAAAATTAATTCGTATTCATCATGAAAATGGCGATTATACAGGAATGTGGACGAATGAAGACATCGCAAAAGAGTATTTAAATCACTCAGACATTCAATTTGATCGACTATTAAATATTGATGTTGATACATTCGTTACGTATGATATGGATGAATTGTTTGATGAAAGTGATAAAATTTTAATCAATACTTCAAGTAAAGAAGAGGGACATATTGTCAAAGTTGTAGACATGATGGATGAACTCATGTCTGAATTAGACAAAATTCGTCTTAAAGAATTTGCAAAAGATATTTCAAAAGAAAATCATGTTTTTGGCTTAACACGTAAAGGGGAAAAAAGATTTATTCTTATTAGTGATAAAGAAAATCAAAAACCTAATATTATGCCTGTATGGAGTATTAAAAATCGGGCACGAAAAGTTCGTGATAAAGATTTTGAAGAATGTGATTTAATCGAAATTGAAGGTAGTGTATTTAGTGAATGGCTTGATAAATTAAGAGATAATGATCAAGCTGTCGCAATAGATTTAAAACCTGGAGTCGTAGGTACAATTGTTTCTCCACAAAAAGTATCTAATGAATTATCATTTTAAATCAAATCCCAATAGATTTCTAAAAAAGAAACCTATTGGGATTTTTATGTTAACATTTTTAGTTTGAATTAGCTTAAATGAAGGACACCGATTGCACCTGAAAATGCACCATTTTCAATGTAAAAAGGATGACATCCTCGTAAAACAGTATAATCCTCAATAACTTTTCGTAGTAGGTGATTATTATTAAAAGAAGACCCAATATAAACAACATTTTTTGTTTGATATTCACGAGCTACTGTAATTGCCATCGTTGTAATCACTTCTCCAACGACACCTACTACAGATGCTAATTTATCTGAGTTAGTAAAATGTTCATTTATATTATTTAGTACATTGCCAAAGTTTGCAGCTGTGAGTTCACCAGGAATAGGTGGTTCAGAATCTTTATAGATATGTTTAACTTTTAAATCGATAATATCTCTATTTCCAGATTGAGCGAGATTTGTAAGTGTTTCATAATCAGATATTTCAGTCAATAAATAACCTAAACCTCGAATCATTCCGCCACCAGTACCAATTCCACCTACACGTTCTTGATGGTGACCGTTATAATAATGTAAAGATGTACCAGTACCTATATTTGCAAATATGTATTGATTAATATGATGGCCTTGCTCCTTAAGTAAAATACCTAACCCCCTTGAAGCAGCATCAAACTCAACAAATATTTGGGATGATTGTTTGATGTTTTCAGCAATAACGCCTGCGTTACCACCTGTTAAATTGATTTTTTTAAATTCATTTTGGTTTAACCATTGAATGACTTTATTTATATCTGTTGTTAATTCAGTTGACAATGTACGGTGTGTATCATCTTCCATTGCTATTTTAATTAATGTACCGCCGGCATCGATACCTACTCTCATTTTTTTCACCTCTAAAATTAATATATGACAAGTTAATACTATAATAATTTTGACGAATTGCAATTATTTTACAATATTATAAAATAAATAGTAAATATTAGAGTAAATAGATCATTTTATAAGATTTAATGGTTATATATGGTATGATTAAAACAACTTTGAGATACAGGGGTTAATTTTATGAGTATAGTAAAGCAATTTGAAAACATTACAATTCAGGAATTTGAAGAACAATATCGCGATGATGTCCTAAACTTTGAATTAAGCGAACGACAACAAATTTATTCATCATTACCTAAATCTGTGTTAGAAGATGCTTTAAATGATGAAAATCGATTAGCTAATATTGCCATTAATGAAAATGGAGATGTAGTAGGATTTTTCGTACTTCATCAATATTATCAACATGAAGGATATGATACACCTGAGCATGTCGTTTATGTTCGATCATTGTCTATCAATGAAAAGTTTCAAGGACAAGGTTATGGTACAACTATGATGATGTATTTACCTCAATATGTTCAAGTATTATTTCCGGATTTCAATCATTTATATTTAGTTGTTGACACTGAAAATGAAGGGGCATGGAATGTATATGAACGTGCTGGATTCATGCATACAGCTACTAAAGAAGAAGGACCCATCGGTAAAGAACGTTTATACTATTTAGATTTGGATTCTAAACATGTATCGTCATTGAAATTAGTTGAGAATAAAGATTCAAATATTGCAATGTATCAAATTATTGATTTATTAAAAGATGAGCAAAAAGTTGGATTTATTGCACTCGAACATCTAGATACTCATCTAAACATCGCCGCAATAGAAGTATATAAAGATCAAAGAAAAGAGGGGATTGCTGGGAGTGCTTTAAGACAACTCCCTACATATGTACGTAAACATTTTAAAGAAATAAGAAGTATAGGAATTACCTTATTTGGAGAAAATAATGAACTTAAGCCATTATGTATCAGTAGCGGCTTTGTTGAGACAGATCAATCAGATGACTTAGTTATTTTCAAAAAATATATTAATTACTAATTGAATAGCAATTGCGAAATCATAAAATGTCATTTATAATTTATCTTTGTTACTATTAATAAAAGCAATGTAAAGATAATAAAATCCTTTGAAAGGAAGTTTAGTTATAATGAAAATTCAAGATTATACTAAAGAAATGGTTGATGAAAAATCATTTATCGATATGGCTTATACTTTATTACACGATAAAGGGACAACAATGAATCTCTATGATATTATTGACGAATTTAAAAGTCTCGGTAATTATGAATATGATGAAATTGAAAATCGTATTGTACAATTTTATACTGATTTAAATACAGATGGACGTTTTTTAAATGTTGGTGAAAATCAATGGGGATTACGTGATTGGTATTCAGTAGATGATATTGAAGAAAAAATTGCACCAACAATTCAAAAATTTGATATTCTTGATGACGATGATGAAGAAGATGAAAATCTTAAGTTACTTGGCGACGATGAAATGGATGATGACGATGATATTCCAACTCAAACTGATGACCAAGAAACATTAGATGATTCTGATGATAATGAAGAAGATATTGACGGTTCAGATATCGTTATTGAAGAAGATGAAGATGACGACATCGCCGAAGGTGAAGAAGAAGCATTTGAAGACGCAGAAGATTTTAATGACTAAATATTAGTTTTAATTGACTTTTGAATGAAAAATGTTAAAATTTTATTCGGGCTCCTTTAATTAGGACACGTGTATAAATATTATACGCTCCCCTTACAAATATGTGAGAGGGAGCGATTTTTTTATTTTTAGGAAATGTTTAAATTTTGTAGAGACAGAGTAAGGAAGCAACCCTTAATAAATTAGGAGGTCAGACAATGACAAAATTTATCTTTGTAACCGGTGGAGTAGTTTCATCTTTAGGTAAAGGTATCACAGCCGCTTCTCTAGGGAGATTGTTAAAAGACAGAGGACTTAAAGTAACGATTCAAAAATTTGATCCATATTTAAATGTTGATCCTGGTACAATGAGTCCTTATCAACATGGAGAGGTATTTGTTACAGATGATGGCGCTGAAACTGACTTGGACTTAGGACATTATGAACGTTTTATAGATATCAATTTAAATAAATATTCTAATGTCACTGCGGGAAAAGTATATTCACACGTACTAAAAAAAGAACGTCGTGGAGATTATTTAGGTGGAACAGTTCAAGTGATTCCACACATTACAAACGAAATTAAAGAACGCCTATTATTAGCTGGAGAAAGTACAAATGCGGATGTAGTCATTACCGAAATAGGCGGCACAACAGGTGATATTGAATCTCTTCCATTTATTGAAGCTATTCGCCAAATTAGAAGTGATCTTGGCCGCGAGAATGTTATGTATGTTCATTGTACGTTACTTCCATACATTAAAGCAGCTGGAGAAATGAAAACTAAACCAACACAACATAGTGTAAAAGAATTACGTGGTTTAGGTATTCAACCTGACTTAATTGTTGTTCGAACAGAATATGAAATGACTCAAGATTTAAAAGATAAAATTGCTTTATTCTGTGATATAGATAAAGAGAGTGTTATTGAATGTAGAGATGCATCGTCATTATATGAAATCCCATTACAATTAAGTGCTCAAAATATGGACGATATTGTAATTAAACGATTAGATTTAGATGCTAAATACGATACACAATTAGATGAATGGCAATATTTATTAGATACCGTTAATTCATTAGATGGTACAATTACTATTGGCTTAGTTGGTAAATATGTAAGTTTACAAGATGCATACTTGTCAGTGGTTGAATCACTAAAACATGCAGGTTATCCATTGAAAAAAGATGTTGTAGTAAAATGGATTGATTCAAGTGAAGTGACAGACGAAAATGTAGAGAGTTACTTAAGTGAAGTTGATGGAATTTTAGTTCCTGGTGGCTTTGGTTTTAGAGCAAGTGAAGGTAAAATTTCAGCTATCAAATATGCAAGAGAAAATAATATACCTTATTTTGGTATTTGCTTAGGAATGCAATTAGCAACTGTCGAATTTGCAAGAAATGTTATAGGCCTTAAAGATGCCCATTCAGCAGAACTTGATCCAAATACACCATATCCAATTATTGATTTGTTACCTGAACAAAAAGATATCGAAGAATTAGGTGGCACATTACGTTTAGGTCTTTATCCATGTGCTATTAAAAAGCATACTTTGGCTCATGACATTTATAATGAAACAAATATTGAAGAGCGTCATCGTCATCGTTATGAATTTAATAATGATTATAGAGAACAATTAGAAGATAAAGGGATGGTTTTTTCTGGTACTAGTCCAGATGGTCGTTTAGTGGAAATGGTAGAAATTCCAGAAAATGATTTCTTTATTGCTTGTCAATTCCATCCGGAATTCTTATCTAGACCTAATAGACCACAACCAATTTTCAAAGCTTTTGTGGAAGCTGCTTATAAATACCAACAAAATTAAAAAATCAAAATAGAAGCGGAACAGACTACTTTTTAAAGTCTATTCCGCTTCATTTATATCAATTTATATAGAAGTTAAAGGTTGTACATGTTAGTCATTAATGATTATAAAGTTATTTTATAATTCCAAGTCTCTAGTCATTTCAATCATTTGTGTATATATATCATAATAAATGTAATTAAACGCCATTGTATGAGGTTGTACAATTTTATCATAATCTTCAGTATAGACGATCGGACGCGGGGTTGATAAGTTTACAAAATGCATCAGGTGTTCAGGGAAATCTACTTGTTTAGGACGATTGCATACTAATACAAAATCAATATCTTTGTCTATTAATTGTTGAACATCTTGAGCAACCTCCTTGGTGTAAAAAGGAGAGAATAAAAATACACGATCAGTGATGTCTAAATCATTTAAACTGTTTAATTCACTCAATTTTTTACTAGAATTTAATTTTTCATCACTTTCTAATATAAAGGTTTCAAAAAATTTTAAATCTCCATAACCATTAATATATACATATCCTTCTCCACCAATAGCTTGGATTAAACATTGAGCAGCCATTTGTATGTCTAACGCTTGGTCTTCTAAACGATTGAATATACCTGTTAATTGTGTTTGTAGTATCTTTGACATGATTATCCTCCATTTCATTAGTATTGTAATGAAATATAATATTTTATGCAATGAAACTTTAAAAGTGATCAATTATTTTTAAGTTAAGCATGCAATAAAAAATATTATCTGCTATAATAATTTTTGAAAATTTATGTAATTGGATACAAGGAGGAACTTTCATGCCATTAGTTTCAATGAAAGAAATGTTAATCGATGCGAAAGAAAATGGTTATGCGGTTGGTCAATACAACTTAAATAACTTAGAATTTACACAAGCTATTTTAGAAGCTTCTCAAGAAGAGAACGCGCCAGTTATCTTAGGTGTTTCCGAAGGTGCTGCACGTTACATGAGTGGTTTTTATACAGTAGTTAAAATGGTAGAAGGTTTAATGCATGATTTAAATATTACTATACCAGTAGCTATTCACCTAGATCATGGTTCAAGTTTTGAAAAATGTAAAGAAGCTATTGATGCTGGATTTACTTCAGTAATGATTGATGCTTCACATAGCCCATTTGAAGAAAATATTGAAATTACTTCTAAAGTAGTAGAATATGCACATCAACATGGCGTGTCAGTTGAAGCTGAATTAGGAACAGTGGGTGGACAAGAAGATGATGTTGTGGGCGGTATCATCTATGCTGATCCTAAAGAATGTCAAGAATTAGTTGAAAGAACTGGTATTGATACTTTAGCACCAGCATTAGGTTCAGTACATGGTCCTTATAAAGGCGAACCTAAATTAGGCTTCAAAGAAATGGAAGAAATTGGTGCATCAACTGGATTACCACTTGTTTTACATGGTGGTACAGGTATTCCAACTAAAGATATTCAAAAAGCAATTCCTTATGGTACTGCAAAAATTAATGTAAATACTGAAAATCAAATTGCTTCAGCTAAAGCTGTTAGAGATGTATTGAACAATGATAAAGAAGTTTACGATCCTCGCAAATACTTAGGTCCAGCACGTGAAGCTATTAAAGAAACGGTAAAATGCAAGATTAGAGAGTTTGGTACGTCTAATCGCGCTAAATAAATATTATTAAAGGTTAAGGCAACCTGAACTGTCAGCAAAGTGTTCGCTTTGTTGACAGTTTTTTTATTTTATACAAAAATTTTTACGATACAGTATTAAAGCATCTTCGAAGAACTTTAATAAAGCATCTATATAAAGTTAGTCATGCTGAGTATTAATCAATTACTGGCTCACGGTTTATAAAAAATAAATTATCTTTTTTTTAAAATTTATGAAAAAATAGAATTAATTAATTGTATAACTTGATTTATAATAGTGTTATCAATCCGTTATATGAATTATTAGATTTTTAGATATTAATATTAATATTATAATTGCTAAGTTTTTTTAAAGTTAGTGTTTTACAAATAAATAATATATAATTTATAATGCGAATTATGTATAATTTTACAAAAGGCGAATAAAGGAGAAAAAATAAATGAGTCAAGAAGTAATTAAAATCCGAGGTGGTCAATCACTAAAGGGTGAAGTTACAATTAGTGGTGCAAAAAATAGTGCCGTAGCTATTATTCCAGCTACTTTATTAGCGCAAGGACAAGTGAAAATTGATGGTTTACCGCAAATTTCAGATGTTGAAACACTTGTGAGTTTATTAGAAGATTTAAATATTAAAACAAATCTTAATGGTAAAACATTAGAAGTTGATACAACAGATATTAAAAATGCACCGTTGCCAAATAATAAGGTTGAATCTTTACGTGCCTCTTATTATATGATGGGAGCCATGTTAGGTCGATTTAAAAAATGTGTTATTGGTTTACCAGGTGGTTGTCCATTGGGCCCACGTCCAATTGATCAACACATTAAAGGATTTAAAGCTTTAGGTGCTGAAATTGATGAATCAAGTGATACATCAATGAAAATAGAAGCAAAAGAATTGCACGGAGCCAACATCTTTTTAGATATGGTAAGTGTTGGTGCAACCATTAACATTATGCTTGCAGCTGTTCATGCAAAAGGGCAAACAACGATTGAAAATGCTGCTAAAGAACCAGAAGTAGTAGATGTAGCAAACTTTTTAAATAGCTTAGGCGCAAATATCAAAGGTGCCGGTACTAGTACTCTAAAAATCAGTGGTGTTGAAGAGTTACATGGAGCTGAATATCAAGTGATTCCTGATAGAATTGAAGCGGGAACGTATATGTGTATTGCCGCTGCTTGTGGTGAGGAAGTAACAATTAAAAATATAGTACCTAAACATTTAGAAGCTCTCACAGTTAAACTAAATGAATTAGGCGTTGATATTGATATTGATGATGATAAAGAACAAACAGTAATTAAAGGTAAATCATCATATAAAAATGTAGATATCAAAACATTAGTATATCCTGGATTTGCTACTGACTTACAACAACCTATTACGCCTTTATTATTTATGACAAATGGTCCTTCTTTCGTTACAGAAACGATATATCCAGCTCGTTTCCGCCATGTAGAAGAGCTCAAAAAAATGGGAGCTAGTATTGAAGCAGATACGTCTACTGGTACTGCAACAATTAAACCTTCTAAACTTCAAGGTGCCGAAGTATATGCGAGTGATCTACGTGCAGGAGCTTGCTTGATTATTGCTGGATTACTAGCAGAAGGTGTTACAACCATTTATAATGTTAAACATATTTATAGAGGATATACAGATATCGTGAAACATCTTAAAGAATTAGGTGCGGACATTTGGACTGAACAAGTTTAATTATTTTTGATATACTTAAATATATTAATTGCTGAAGTATATTAAATACCTGCAATGTTTAAGAAGTTTTGAATAGAGGTGAAGACAATGGAAATCTGTCCATATCTCGAAGAAACCTTTAAAATTGTTGGTAGAAGTTGGAACGGTTTAATCATTAATTACCTATCTCGATGCGCTGATTATACTGCACACTTTTCGGATATGAAAAGGGATTTAAAAAAAATTACTCCACGTGCATTAAGTATTAAGCTTACAGAATTAGGTGAGTGGGGATTAGTAGACAAAAAAGTCATTTCTACACGTCCTGTTTCTATCGTTTATGAGTTAACCGATAAAGGAAAAGCACTTGCTGAGGCTTTAAGACCAATTGAAGCATGGGCTAGAGATTACGTCACATTAGAACATAACGATTCAGTTAAATAGTATAGTTAAAAGGTTAGAGTTTATATAAACTTTAACCTTTTAATTATGTTTAAATAAAATCAAATCGGATATATATTAGACATACACATTCTTAAGGAGTGAATCATTGATGAGAAATTATACTCAACAATATATTAATGGTGAATGGATTGATAGTGAAAGTAACGAAACAATTGATGTAATTAATCCAGCAACAGAAGAAGTTATTGGAAAAGTTGCAAAAGGTAATGAAAAAGACGTAGAAAAAGCGGTTCAAGCTGCTCATGACGTATATTTAGAATTTCGCCATAGTTCAGTTGAGGAAAGAAAACAACTACTAGATAGAATAGTAGAAGAATATAAAAATAGAAAACAAGATATTATTGAAACAATTACAGCAGAGTTAGGTGCTCCACTAACTGTTTCAGAAAATGTTCATTATCAAATGGGTTTACAACACTTTTCAGAAGCACGTAGAGCTTTAGATTCATTTGAATTTGAAGAACGTCGTGGAGATGATTTGGTAACTAAAGAAGCGATTGGCGTTTCTGGATTAGTTACACCATGGAATTTCCCAACTAATCAAACGTCTCTTAAATTAGCAGCAGCATTTGCTGCAGGTAGTCCAGTTGTGTTAAAACCTTCTGAAGAAACACCATTTGCTGCAATCATTTTAGCTGAAATCTTTGAAAAAGCAGGCGTTCCTAAAGGTGTATTTAACTTAGTTAATGGTGATGGTGAAGGTGTAGGTAATCCATTAAGCGAACATCCTAAAGTAAGAATGATGTCATTCACTGGTTCTGGAGCTACAGGTTCTAAAATTATGGAAAAAGCAGCTAAAGATATCAAAAAAGTATCTCTTGAATTAGGTGGCAAATCACCATATATCGTACTTGACGATGTAGATATTAAAGAAGCTGCAAAAGCTACAACTGGAAAGGTTGTTAATAATACTGGTCAAGTATGTACTGCAGGAACAAGAATCTTAGTTCCAGAAAGTATTAAACAAGAATTCTTAACTGCCTTAAAAGAAGAGTTTAGTAATGTTAAAGTTGGCGATCCACTTGATAAAAATACTCAAGTAGGGCCAATCATTAGTAAAAAACAATTCGACACAGTACAGTCTTATATTGATAAAGGTATTGAAGAAGGCGCTGAATTATTATATGGTGGTCCAGGTAAACCAGAAGAATTAGATACTGGTTATTTTGCTAGACCAACTATTTTTATAAATGTTAAAAATGATATGACCATTGCACAAGAAGAAATTTTTGGTCCAGTTGTTTCAGTAATCACATATAATGATTTAGATGAAGCAATCGAAATTGCTAATGATACTAAATATGGCTTAGCTGGATATGTAATTGGTAAAGATAAAGAAACGCTTCAAAAAGTAGCACGTTCAATTGAGGCAGGTAGAATTCAAATTAATGAATCTCCAAACGAACCCTATTTACCATTTGGTGGTTATAAACAATCTGGTATCGGTCGTGAATGGGGCGACTACGGAATTGAAGAGTTCTTAGAAGTAAAATCAATTGCTGGTTATTTTAAATAATTAAGTATAATGAAATATTTTAATATAAATACAGTTCATGGAATCGTTTTAGTTCCATGAACTGTTTTATTTTTTGAAATTTAATAAAATCATTTTGTAATTAAATTAAAAATTTGCTATATTAATTCTAGTATTTAAGATGCTAACGTTTAAAACATTTAAGTTATAATCATTTAGATGATTTGACAATGCTAGTAACTAGATGATTTTTATAAAAATATAAGAAATGGGTGCAATTTATGCCTGAGAGAGAACGAACATCACCACAATATGAATCTTTTCATGAATTGTATAAAAATTATACGACAAAAGAACTTACGCAAAAAGCAAAATCATTAAAACTAACTAATTATAGTAAATTGAATAAAAGTGAGCTTGTCTTGGCAATTATGGAAGCTCAAATGGAAAAAGATGGAAATTACTATATGGAGGGGGTTTTAGATGATATACAACCTGATGGATATGGTTTCTTAAGAACTGTTAATTATTCTAAAGGTGAAAAAGATATATATATATCAGCTAGTCAAATTAG
Organism: Staphylococcus sp. HMSC070D05; assembly: GCF_001815595.1. Taxonomy (NCBI): domain Bacteria; kingdom Bacillati; phylum Bacillota; class Bacilli; order Caryophanales; family Staphylococcaceae; genus Staphylococcus; species Staphylococcus sp. HMSC070D05. The sequence goes on from NZ_KV821091.1 coordinate 34,477, forward strand.
ACGTTTTGAAATTAAGCGAGGCGATAAAGTAACTGGAAAAGTACGAAAGCCTAAAGACAATGAAAAATACTATGGACTTCTACAAGTTGACTTTGTTAATGATGAAAATGCAGAAGTTGTAAAAAAACGTCCTCATTTCCAAGCGCTTACTCCGTTATACCCAGAGGAAAGAATTATTCTTGAAACGGAGCCTCAAAATTATTCTACTCGAATTATGGATTTAGTTACTCCAATTGGTTTAGGCCAACGTGGTCTGATTGTCGCTCCTCCTAAAGCTGGTAAAACTTCATTACTTAAAGAAATTGCAAATGCAATTAGTACGAATAAACCAGACGCTAAATTATTTATACTATTAGTAGGTGAACGACCTGAAGAGGTAACTGATATAGAACGTTCAGTAGAGTCCGCAGAAGTAGTACATTCTACTTTTGATGAACCTCCTCAACACCATGTTAAGGTAGCAGAGTTATTGTTAGAAAGAGCAAAACGTCTTGTAGAGATAGGACAAGATGTCATTATCTTGATGGACTCTATTACGCGTTTAGCAAGAGCATATAACCTTGTTATCCCGCCTAGTGGTAGAACATTGTCGGGTGGTTTAGATCCAGCATCCTTACATAAGCCTAAAGCATTTTTCGGTGCTGCCCGTAATATTGAAGCAGGTGGTAGTCTAACTATTTTAGCAACAGCTCTAGTAGATACTGGTTCACGTATGGATGATATGATTTATGAAGAGTTCAAAGGTACAGGTAATATGGAACTTCATCTTGATCGTAAATTATCCGAACGTCGAATATTCCCAGCTATTGATATTGGACGTAGTTCTACACGTAAAGAAGAATTATTGATTAGCAAGTCTGAATTAGACTCATTATGGCAACTTAGAAATATTCTTACTGATTCTACCGATTTTACAGAGCGTTTTATAAGAAAATTAAAGCGTTCAAAAAATAACAAAGAATTTTTTGAACAATTACAAAAGGCAGCCGCTGAAAGTACAAAAACAGGAAAACCAATTATCTAAAATATATGATTGAGGGTTGCGTTTTCCTTCAATAACTATTATAATTACACAGTATTGGGTAAAAACTCACAAATAACTCTGTTCCAGATGGTTCAGGGCAAAGGAGCTGAAAAAAATGAAACAAGGAATTCATCCTGATTACCACAAAGTCATCTTTTTAGATACAACAACTAACTTTAAATTTTTAAGTGGTTCTACTAAAACTTCTTCAGAAACAATGGAATGGGAAGATGGTAACGAATACCCAGTTATTCGCTTAGATGTATCATCTGATTCACATCCATTCTACACAGGACGTCAAAAATTCGCTGCTGCGGATGGTCGTGTGGAACGTTTCAACAAAAAGTTTGGTCTCAAATCAAACAACAATTAATTTTGAACTTAAAATGCCTGCCTAATCTATTATGTATAGAATTAAGCAGGTATTTTTTTATTTCTAAGCTATTTTATTAATTTCTTCAATGATAACCCAGTAATAAACTCATTTATAATATTCGAAAATATGATATAATTAAGCGATTATGTTTTGAAAAAGGTGGAACTTATAATGTATGAAACTTACCATTCTGGTTGGATTGAATGCATTACTGGAAGTATGTTTAGTGGTAAATCGGAAGAATTAATTCGTCGATTAAGAAGAGGAATTTATGCTAAACAAAAAGTAATCGTATTTAAACCGGCTATTGATGACCGGTATCATAAAGAGAAAGTTGTATCACATGATGGTAATGAGCTAGAAGCTATTAATATTTCAACAGCTAGAGAAATACTATTACAAAATTTATCTCAATTTGATGTCATAGGTATAGATGAAATTCAATTTTTTGATAATGAAATTGTACATATAGTAGAAAAGCTAGCTGAAGATGGTCATAGAGTTGTAGTAGCAGGACTAGACATGGACTTTAGAGGTGAACCTTTTGATCCCATGCCTCAGATTATGGCTGTAAGTGAACAAGTGACCAAATTACAAGCCGTTTGTGCAATATGTAGTTCGTCATCAAGTCGGACGCAACGTTTAATCAATGGACAACCAGCAAGAATTGATGATCCAATTATATTAGTAGGAGCAAATGAAAGTTATGAGCCAAGATGCAGAGCACATCATATTGTAGCACCTAGCATCAATGACAAGGAGGAAATATAGTGTTTGATCAATTAGATATTGTTGAAGAAAGATATGAACAGTTAAATGAAATGTTAAGTGATCCAGAAATTGTTAACGATCCAGATAAATTGCGAAAATATTCTAAAGAGCAAGCTGATTTACAGAAAACAGTAGATGTTTATAGAGATTACAAAAATAAAAAAGAAGAAGTAGCAGAAATAGATGAAATGCTAACTGAAACAGATGATAAAGAAGAAATTGAAATGTTAAAAGAAGAAGCATCAGGATTAAAAAGTGAACTTCCAGAATTAGAAGAACAACTTAAATTCTTGTTAATTCCTAAAGATCCAAACGATGAAAAAGATGTTATTGTTGAAATTAGAGCAGCAGCTGGTGGGGATGAAGCAGCTATTTTCGCAGGCGATTTATTAAGAATGTATACAAAATATGCGGAATCTCAAAATTTTAAAACTGAAATTGTTGAAGCAGCAGAAAGTGATCATGGTGGATATAAAGAAATCAGTTTTTCAGTTTCAGGTAATGGTGCCTATAGTAAGTTGAAATTTGAAAATGGTGCCCATCGTGTACAACGTGTACCTGAAACGGAATCTGGAGGACGCATTCATACTTCTACAGCGACTGTAGCTGTATTACCTGAAGTTGAAGATGTAGAAATTGAAGTACGCAATGAAGATTTAAAAATTGATACGTATCGTTCAAGTGGTGCTGGTGGTCAACACGTTAATACTACAGACTCTGCTGTGCGTATTACGCATATTCCAACCGGTATTATTGCAACTTCTTCAGAAAAATCACAAATTCAAAACCGTGAAAAAGCATTAAAAGTATTAAAAGCACGTTTATATGATATGAAATTACAAGAAGAACAACAAAAGTATGCAGCTCAACGTAAATCTGCTGTAGGAACAGGAGATCGTTCTGAACGTGTACGAACTTATAATTATCCTCAAAGTCGTGTGACAGATCATCGAATTGGTTTAACTTTACAAAAGCTCGACCAAATTATGGAAGGTAAATTGGATGAAATTATTGATGCATTAACACTTTCTGAGCAAACTGAGAAACTGAAAGAATTAAATAATGGCGAGCTTTAAAGATACCTTACAAGAAGCGATTGAATTAACAAAAGAAAAAGGATTTGAACAATCTAGAGCGGAATGGCTTATGTTAGACTTATTTAATTGGTCTAGAACAGATTATTTAGTACATATGTATGATGAGATGTCTCAAGCTGAAGAAGCAAAATTTTCACTTGCATTAGACCGTATGTTATTAGGAGAGCCCATTCAATATATTGTTGGTTTTCAATCATTTTATGGATATCAATTACAAGTAAATTCTCATTGTCTTATTCCACGTCCAGAAACAGAAGAAGTCATGCTTCATTTTTTAGAGCATTGTAAAGATGGAAGTACAATTGCCGATATAGGAACAGGCAGTGGAGCGATTGCAATTGTGCTTAAAAAACTAAATCCAACCTTAAATGTAATAGCTACAGATCTTATTAAAGATACTCTAGAGGTAGCATCTGATAATGCACATCAATTAAAAGCGGATATCAAGTTTCTAAAAGGTAACGCCCTTAAACCACTTATTAAAGAAAATATTAAATTAGATGGCTTAATATCAAATCCTCCTTATATTGATCAAACTGAGATGAAAGATATGGAAGATACAGTAGTAAAGTATGAACCTCATATCGCGTTATTTGCTGAGGACGAAGGATATGAGATTTATGAGATGATTCTAGATGATTTACCAAAAGTACTTAATAAAGGGGCTTATGTAACTTTTGAAATTGGATATAATCAAGGAGAAATATTAAAAACACGTATTATAAATAAATATCCGCATATTAATGTAAATCTCTTGAAAGATATTAACGGATTAAATAGAATGATTTCATTTAAGTGGTAATAGTGGAGTGGGAAAGAAAGGTATTATTTTCTAACCCACTTCTTTTTCTTTAATAACTCCACATATGTGAAAGGTGTGATAAAAGTGAAAACAAAAATATGGAATATGAAAGATTATAGTCAAGATCTCCAAACGTTTTCTCAATTAGCAGAAATAAAAACTATTTATGAGAAAGGAGGTCTAATTGCGATGCCTACTGAAACAGTATACGGTTTAGGTGCAAATGCTAAAAATGAACAGGCAGTAGAAAACATTTATAAAGCTAAAGGACGTCCGTCTGATAATCCACTTATTGTTCATATTTATAAGCAATCACAAATGGATGCATTTGTATCAATTATCCCTAAGGAAGCCAAGAAATTAATGAATGCATTTTGGCCTGGCCCAATCTCTTTTATTCTTCCTTTAAAAAAAGGTTACTTATGTGAAAAAGTGACAGGTGGTCTTAATTCTATTGCTGTAAGAATGCCAAGTCATCCAATTGGAAGAGCAATATTAGAATATGTTGATTTGCCAATCGCAGCACCTAGTGCAAATATAAGTGGACGACCTTCTCCAACGACATTTCAACATGTTTATAATGATTTAAACGGAAAAATAGATGGTATTGTGAATGGCGATCAAAGTGAAGAAGGCTTGGAGAGTACAGTTTTAGATTGCACGCAATTTCCTTTTAGAATAGCAAGACCAGGATCAATTACTCAAACAATGCTTAATCACGTGGTACCTCACAGCGTCATTCAATATGATTATAATCAATTAGAACATCCCATAGCACCAGGTATGAAATATAAACACTATGCACCTAACACACCTGTATATATGTTAACTGAATTTACGCAACCTATTTCTCAGTTAAATGAATCAGATTTAGCATTTGTTTTACCTTCTAGTATGAAAGAGTATGTACCTAAAAATTGCATATTTATTCCTCTTTGTGAAAATCAAAGAGATATTAAGGGAGCAAATCATAACTTATATAAAATTTTACATGATATCGATGATGATGAACGAATAAAAAAAGCATTCATATATGCTTTTGATAACATCGAAGGTTCTGAAGCAGTAATGAACCGAATGATAAAGGCAACAGGAAATCAAATAGTTAAAGGAAGAGAATTATGAAAATAACATTTGTATGTACTGGAAATACTTGTAGAAGTCCAATTGCAGAAAGTATAGCTACAGCACTTTTACCTAATGACTCTATCCAATCACGTGGGTTATTTGCAATGAATGGACAATCCATTACTCCTGAAGCATTAGAAGTTATTTTAGAAAATAATTTACCAGACCCCTCTGTATCTCAAATATTCAGTCAAGATGACTTAAAAAGTGATTTAATTTTAACAATGACTAATAATCATAAAAGACAGTTAATCAGTCAATATGGAACAGGATATCCTATCTATACATTATGTGAGTATGTATCAGAAACAGGTGAAATAGATGATCCATTTGGCGGTAGCATAGATACCTATCGTCACACATTTAATCAATTATACTCTCTTATTAGCAAATTGAAACACGAAGAATAAAGAGAAATATTACGCTAATAGTATAAGTAGAGTAATAAATAAGTTATAATAAAGAAGTATAGCTTGTCAGCTATGCTTCTTTCTATCTTTGCAAGTGAGGTGAAATAATATGCAAGAACTTACAACTTTACTGGATGAATTGAAAACCCAATCTTTTTTCAAAAAAGATGAGATTTGTGTGATAGGATGTTCAACTTCTGAAGTAATTGGGGAAAAAATTGGGTCAGTTGGTTCAATGGAAGTCGCTGAAACTATTTTTAATGAATTAGAACGTATAAAACGTGAAACAGGCGTTTCATTTGCGTTTCAAGGTTGTGAACATATCAATAGGGCGATTACAATTGAGCGTGAAGATTATAATCCATTTACTATGGAAGAAGTAACTGTTGTACCAGATGTTCATGCAGGAGGAAGTCTTGCTACATATGCCTATCAACATATGAAAGATCCAATAGTCATTGAATATATAAAGGTGCCTAAAGGTATTGATATTGGTCAGACGCTTATTGGAATGCACATTAATCATGTTTGTGTTCCATTGAGAACAAGTGTTAAAAAAGTTGGTGAAGCTATAGTTACAATTGCTACTTCAAGACCAAAAAAAATTGGTGGAGAAAGAGCTAAATATGAATAAGTTCTAAAGGAAGAAGGGGAATATATGTCTTATATTAAAGAACAAGATCACATTATTTATGAAGCGATTCAAAATGAATATAACCGTCAAAACAATAATATTGAACTCATTGCTTCAGAGAATTTCGTTTCAGAAGCGGTAATGGAAGCGCAAGGATCTGTAATGACAAACAAATATGCAGAAGGCTATCCAGGTCGTCGTTACTATGGTGGTTGTGAATATGTTGATGTTACAGAAAGAATTGCTATTGAACGCATCAAAGCTTTATTCGGAGCTGAACATGCAAATGTACAACCACATTCAGGTTCTCAAGCTAATATGGCTGTGTATTTAGTTGCTTTAGAGATGGGAGATACTGTGCTTGGAATGAATTTAAGTCATGGTGGTCATTTAACTCACGGTGCTTCAGTTAATTTTAGTGGTAAGTTTTATAACTTTATCGATTATGGTGTGGATAAAGAAACTGAAAGAATTAATTATGATGAAATTCGTGAATTAGCACAGAAACATAAGCCTAAATTAATTGTAGCTGGTACGTCAGCGTATTCTAGACAATTAGATTTTAAGAAATTTAAAGAAATTGCTGATGAAGTCGGTGCTAAATTAATGGTTGATATGGCACACATTGCAGGTTTAGTAGCAACTGGATTACATCCAAATCCTGTAGAATATGCTGACTTTGTTACTAGTACAACTCATAAAACGTTGAGAGGTCCACGTGGAGGCCTGATTCTTTGCAAAGAAAAGTATAAAAAAGAGATAGATAAGACAATATTTCCTGGAATTCAAGGTGGACCACTAGAACATGTGATCGCTGCAAAAGCTGTTGCTTTTGGAGAAGCGTTAGAACCAGATTTCAAAGTGTATCAAGAACAAGTCATTAAAAATGCTAAAATTTTAGCTGAAACACTTCAAAATGAAGGATTTAGAATTGTTTCAGGAGGTACAGATAATCATCTAGTTTCAGTAGATGTGAAACAATCAGTTAATTTAACGGGTAAACAGGCTGAAGAAACATTAGATTCAATTGGTATTACATGTAATAAAAATACAATACCTTTTGATCAGGAGAAGCCATTTGTTACAAGTGGAATTAGACTAGGCACTCCTGCAGCAACGACGCGTGGTTTTGATGAAGTAGCATTTAAAGAAGTAGCTTTAATTATCAGTACAGCATTAAAAAATTCAAATGATCAAGCAAAATTGAAAGAAGCTAGTGATAGAGTGAAACAATTAACTCAGCAATATCCGCTATATGAATAACAATATAAATGGAGGAAATGAATTATGAGTAAAGTACATGTATTTGATCACCCACTCATTCAACATAAATTGAGTTACATTCGTGATAAAAATACCGGAACAAAAGAATTTAGAGAGCTTGTTGATGAAGTAGGTATGTTAATGGCATATGAAGTTACAAGAGATTTACAATTGCAAGACGTAGAAATTGAAACCCCTGTAACAACTATGACAGCAAAACGATTAGCTGGAAAAAAATTAGCAATTGTACCTATTTTAAGAGCAGGCTTAGGGATGACAGATGGTGTATTAAACTTAGTTCCAGCTGCTCGTGTAGGACATATTGGTTTATATCGTGATCCTAAAACATTAAAAGCAGTAGAATATTTTGCTAAATTACCTCAAGATATCGATGAGCGTGAAATTATAGTAGTTGACCCAATGTTAGCTACAGGAGCTTCAGCCATCGAAGCAATCAATTCACTGAAAAATCGAGGTGCAAAGAATATTCGTTTTATGTGTTTAATTGCCGCACCTGAGGGTGTTGAAAAAATGCAAGAAGCGCATGAAGATGTTGATATCTATATTGCAGCTTTAGATGAAAAACTTAATGAAAAAGCATATATTACACCTGGTTTAGGAGATGCTGGGGATAGATTATTTGGTACTAAATAGTACTATAGGAGTAAATATTATGAGAAAGATTATGACAGTCTTTGGTACAAGACCAGAAGCAATTAAAATGGCCCCTTTAGTTAAAGCACTTGAAAAAGATTCAATGCTAGAACCAATTATTGTTGTAACTGCTCAACATAGAGAAATGCTTGATTCAGTTTTAAAAACATTCAACATAAAACCACATTATGATTTGAATATTATGAAAAAAGGGCAAACTCTTTCAGAAATAACAGCTAAATCTATTATTCAACTTGAGCAAATTATGAAAAAAGAATGTCCAGATATGGTACTTGTTCATGGTGATACAACAACTACTTTTTCTGGCGCATTAGCAGCATTTTATAATCATACATCTGTAGGCCACGTAGAAGCTGGTCTTAGAAGTGGGAATAAATATGCGCCTTTTCCAGAAGAAATAAATCGGCAAATGGTTAGTAACATTGCCGATTTACACTTTGCTCCTACTATTGGTGCAAAACGCAATCTAATTCAAGAAAATAAAGATAAGACATCTATAGTGATTACTGGTAATACTGCCATTGACACATTAAATTTTACAATTAATAAAAATTATACCTCTGAGTTGATAGAAAAGCACAAAAATAAAAAAATTGTATTGTTGACCGTTCATCGTAGAGAGAACATTGGAAAACCTATGGAACATATTTTCAAAGCAGTTAGAGATATTGTTGAATATGTTGAAGACGTGGTAGTAGTTTTTCCTTTACATATGAATCCCGAAGTTAGAAAACTGTCATACACTTATTTAGAAAATCATCCAATGATAGAGCTTATTGAACCATTAGATGTTGTCGATTTTCATAATTTTGCTAATCATGCTTATTTAATTTTGACTGATTCTGGAGGCATTCAAGAAGAAGCACCATCATTAAATAAACCAGTTTTAGTTCTTAGAGATGTAACTGAAAGACCTGAAGGTGTAGAAGCTGGAACATTAAAAGTAATTGGAACTGAGTATAGACATGTGTATCAAGAAATAAGAAAATTATTAATGAACAAACAAGTTTATAATAATATGGCATATGCTCAAAATCCTTATGGAGATGGAAAGGCATCTGAACGTATATGTGAAAGTATTAAATACTATTTAGGATTAACCGAAGAAATACCTAAAGAATTTGAAAAGTTAAAAAATTGTTGATTTGTTTGTGAACATTTTGTGACAATATTGTTGTTAAATTAAACAACAATTTGAATAGAATTGACACATAAATTACCCTATATTATTATTAAAATTGTATGAGTGGAACGGTTTCCATGATTGTCATAAGTTTTGGAGGCACAAAGAATGAAACGGTTCAGCATCATATTTAGACAATTCATTCAATATTACATTTATTTTTTAATAATGTTAAGTATTTTGTATTTTATTAAATCTAATTCTTTTTTATTAGGCTTAATAATTGGGACACTTGGGTCTCTAATCAACACATACATTTTTGAGATATATCTTTCTAGGGCAAAACAACCAGATAATATACATATTTCTACAGGCAATGTATGGAGGTACTTAGTCGCAATTATTGCATGTATAGTATGGGTTGTCTTTAAAGAGAATGTAAATATCATTGGTATAATGATAGGCCTTATGATTTCTTATGTATTAATCATTTTACGCCCTCTCTTGCTAAAATAGTAAACTATATACAGAAAGAGGTGAGTACATGGATCACAAATCCCCACTCGTAAGTTGGAATGTGTTTGGATTTGATATTGTTTTCAACTTAGCAAGTATTATGATGCTTATTATTACTGCTATTATTGTTTTTATAATAGCTATTGTTTGTACGCGTAATCTCAAGAAAAGACCTAGTGGCAAACAAAACTTTATCGAATGGATTTTCGATTTTGTAAGAGGCATTATTGAGAGTAACATGGCTTGGAAAAAAGGTGGTCAATTTCACTTCTTGGCGGTAACATTAATTTTATTTATTTTTGTTGCCAATATGCTAGGTTTACCATTTGCAATTGTTACACATGATCATTATTTATGGTGGAAATCTCCAACTGCTGACGCGACTGTAACGTTGACGTTATCTACGATGATGATTTTATTAACACATTATTATGGTGTTAAAATGCGTGGAACAAAAGCATATGTTGGTAATTACTTTAAACCTTTCTGGCCATTAGCAATTATTAATGTCTTTGAAGAATTCTCTTCAACATTAACACTAGGTTTACGTCTTTACGGTAATATTTTTGCTGGTGAGTTACTATTATCACTATTAGCTGGCCTGTTTTTCCAAAACGGCTGGGGCTGGATAATTAGTATTCCTGGCTTAATTATATGGCAAGGATTCTCAATCTTTGTCGGTACAATCCAAGCATATATCTTTATTATGCTATCTATGGTTTACATGTCCCATAAAGTTGCGGACGCACATTAACATAAACAAACATTTTAGGAGGAATTATTAATATGGGTTTAATCGCAGCAGCAATTGCAATCGGTTTATCAGCATTAGGTGCTGGTATCGGTAACGGTCTTATTGTTTCAAGAACAGTTGAAGGTGTAGCACGTCAACCAGAAGCACGTGGTCAATTAATGAGTATTATGTTCATTGGTATTGGTTTAGTTGAAGCATTACCAATCATCGGCGTTGTTATCTCATTCATGACATTATTCAGATAAGAAATGTTCGAGGCGAAGTCTCTTTGATCTTCGCCATTCGTTTTATTTAGTGGCAAAGTGATGATTAATAATGAAAGGAGTGTCAAATGCCAGTGAATGCATTAACCAATTCATTTGTTTTAGGTGCAACTGTAGGTGGCGTTGAATGGGGAACAACAATTGTTACAATTATTACATTTATTATCCTATTGGCGTTATTGAAAAAATTTGCTTGGGGTCCATTAAAAGAAGTAATGGATAAACGTGAACGCGATATTAATAAAGATATTGACGAAGCTGAAGAAGCAAAATTGAATGCACAAAAACTTGAAGAAGAAAATAAAAAGACACTTAAAGAAACACAAGATGAAGTTCATCATATTCTTGAAGATGCAAGAATTCAAGCACGTAAACAACATGAAGACATTATTAAAGATGCACATGAACGTGCAAACGGTATGCTTGAAACAGCACAAAGTGAAATCAAAAGTGAAAAAGAACGCGCTCTTGCAGATATTAATAATCAAGTTTCTGAGTTATCTGTTTTAATTGCTTCTAAAGTTTTACAAAAAGAGATTTCAGAACAAGATCAAAAAGATCTCGTTGATAAGTATCTTAAAGAGGCAGGCGATAAATAATGGCAGATGTAGCAAAAAAATATGCTAAAGCTTTATTTGATGTCTCTATAGATAAAGATCGATTAGATTTAATGTATGAAGAATTACAAGAAGTTAGTAATGCAACTTTAAATTACATTGATGATTTAAAAGCAATTGATTCAAATCCTAACCAACCTGCTTCTGAACGACGTAAATTTGCAGGTATTGTATTTGGGGATGCGAACTATTACTTAAAAAATATGCTAATGATTTTAGCAAATAATCGTCATTTAGCGCTTATACATTCTATCTTTAAAGAATTTAAACATCTGTATGACCATCATTATAATCAAGGTAATGCTTTGGTTGAATCTGTATATCAATTGAATGAAGAAGAATTATCTCGTATTGAAAGAGTAATTCTTAATAAAACTAAATTGTCTAAAGTACATATTACAACTAAAATAAATCCTAACTTAATTGGCGGTTTTAGAGCAAAAGTTGGGACTACTGTATTAGATGGCAGTATAAAAAATGATTTAGAACAAATAGAGCGTAAATTTAAAAGAGTTAATTAAAAAAGAGGAGTGACATAGATGGCCATCAAAGCTGAAGAAATCAGTGCATTACTTCGCTCACAAATTGAAAACTATGAGTCAGAAATGTCTGTTGATGATGTAGGTACCGTCCTTCAAATTGGTGATGGTATTGCATTAATCCACGGATTAAATGATTGTATGGCTGGTGAGCTTGTAGAGTTTTCAAATGGTGTGCTTGGTTTAGCACAAAACCTTGAGGAATCAAATGTGGGTGTCGTAATCTTAGGACCTTATAGTGAAATTAGAGAAGGCGACGAAGTTAAACGTACTGGCCGTATCATGGAAGTGCCAGTAGGTGATGAACTTATCGGACGTGTTGTAAACCCACTTGGTCAACCAATTGATGGACAAGGTCCTATCAATTCAACTAAGACACGCCCTGTTGAGCAAAAAGCAACAGGTGTTATGGATCGTAAATCAGTTGATGAACCATTACAAACTGGTATTAAAGCGATTGACGCATTAGTACCAATTGGTCGTGGACAACGTGAGTTAATCATTGGTGATAGACAAACAGGTAAAACAACGATTGGTATTGATACAATTTTAAACCAAAAAGGTTTAGATACAATTTGTATTTATGTAGCTATTGGTCAAAAAGATTCAACAGTACGTGCAAACGTTGAAAAATTACGTCAAGCTGGTGCTTTAGACTACACAATTGTTGTATCTGCATCAGCAGCGGAACCAGCACCATTATTATACATCGCCCCTTATTCAGGAGTGACAATGGGTGAAGAGTTCATGTTTAATGGAAAAAATGTACTTGTTGTATATGATGATTTAACTAAACAAGCAGCTGCTTATCGTGAATTATCATTATTATTACGTAGACCTCCAGGCCGTGAAGCGTATCCAGGTGACGTCTTCTACTTACACAGTAGATTATTAGAAAGAGCAGCTAAATTAAGCGATGCACTAGGTGGCGGTTCAATTACAGCTTTACCTATCATTGAAACACAAGCTGGGGATATCTCTGCATATGTTCCAACTAACGTGATTTCAATTACTGACGGACAAATTTTCTTACAATCTGATTTATTCTTCTCAGGTGTACGACCTGCGATTAATGCTGGTCAGTCTGTATCACGTGTTGGTGGTTCAGCACAAATTAAAGCAATGAAAAAAGTTGCTGGTACATTACGTTTAGATTTAGCATCTTATCGTGAGTTAGAATCATTTGCACAATTTGGTTCTGATTTAGACGAATATACTGCTAGAAAATTAGAACGTGGTAAACGTACAGTTGAAGTTTTAAAACAAGATCAAAACAAGCCACTTCCTGTTGAAAATCAAGTGTTAATTATTTATGCCTTAACAAAAGGTTATTTAGATGATATTCCGGTAGAAGACATTACACGTTTTGAAGATGAATTAAATAGTTGGTCTAAATCAAATGCTTCAGAATTATTAGGAGAAATCAGAGAAACTGGTAACCTTCCAGATGATGCTAAATTTGAATCAGCTATTAATGAATTTAAGAAAAGTTTTAGCAAATCTGAATAACTAAACTTTAAATCAAAAAGGTGGTGAGATAATGGCTTCTCTTAAAGAGATAGATAGTCGTATTAAATCGACGAAAAAAATGAAACAGATTACCAAAGCGATGAACATGGTTTCAAGTTCTAAATTACGTCGAGCTGAAAAAAATACTAAGCAATTCGAACCCTATATGGAAAAAATGCAAGATGCGATAACTGCTATTGCAGGCGCAAGTAAAAATTCAAATCATCCAATGTTAAGATCAAGACATATTCAACGTAGTGGTTACTTGGTTATTACAAGTGACAAAGGATTAGCGGGTGCTTATAGTTCGAATGTGCTTAAGCGACTAGTCAATGACATTAAAGAAAAACATACAAATAGTGATGAATATAGCATTATTGTTTTAGGTCAATCCGGTGTTGATTTCCTTAAAAATAGAGGTTATGAAGTTGAAAGTTCACTTGTTGATGTACCTGATCAACCTTCATTTAAATCAATACAAGCTATCGCTAAGCATGCGATTGACTTATTCAGTGAAGAACATATTGATGAACTTAAGATTTATTATAGCCACTATGTTAGTGTTCTTGAAAATAAACCTTCTGTTAAACAAGTTCTACCATTATCTCAAGAAGATTCTAGTCAAGGCCAAGGTCAAATGTCTTCATATGAATTTGAACCAGATAAAGACTCAATCTTAAGAGTTATTCTTCCACAATACGTTGAAAGTTTAATTTATGGAACGATTCTTGATGCTAAGGCTAGTGAACATGCAGCACGTATGACTGCAATGAAAAATGCATCTGATAATGCAACTGAACTTATTGATGACTTATCATTACAATATAATAGAGCGAGACAAGCTGAAATCACTCAACAAATTACAGAAATTGTTGGTGGTTCTGCCGCACTTGAATAATATTTTAAAGGAGGAAACAACATGGGTAATGGCCGTGTAACTCAGGTTATGGGTCCTGTAATTGATGTTCGATTCGAACATAATGAAGTCCCTGAAATTAATAATGCCCTAATTATTGAAGTACCCAAAAATGATGGCACATTCAAATTAACATTAGAAGTTGCATTGCAACTAGGTGATGATGTTGTTCGTACTATTGCAATGGATTCAACTGATGGTGTTCAACGTGGTATGCAAGTTGTGAATACTGGTAAAGATATTAGTGTTCCTGTAGGTGAAGAAACACTTGGACGTGTGTTTAACGTTTTAGGAGAAACAATAGATTTAAACGAAAAAATAGATAGTTCTGTTAGACGTGATCCAATTCATCGTCGTCAACCTAATTTTGATGAATTATCTACTGAAGTAGAAATTCTTGAAACAGGTATTAAAGTTGTAGACTTATTAGCACCTTATATTAAGGGTGGTAAGATTGGTTTATTCGGTGGTGCCGGTGTAGGTAAAACTGTATTAATTCAAGAATTAATCAATAATATCGCTCAAGAACATGGTGGTATTTCTGTATTCGCTGGTGTAGGTGAACGTACTCGTGAAGGTAACGATTTATACTATGAAATGAGCGATAGTGGTGTTATCAATAAAACTGCCATGGTATTTGGACAAATGAATGAGCCACCAGGTGCGCGTATGCGTGTTGCTTTATCAGCATTGACAATGGCTGAATATTTCCGTGATGAACAAGGTCAAGATGTACTTTTATTCATTGACAATATTTTCCGCTTTACTCAAGCAGGCTCTGAAGTTTCAGCATTATTAGGACGTATGCCTTCAGCTGTAGGTTATCAACCAACATTAGCAACTGAAATGGGTCAATTACAAGAACGTATTACATCTACTAATAAAGGTTCAGTAACTTCAATTCAAGCAGTATTCGTTCCTGCCGATGACTATACTGACCCAGCACCAGCAACTGCGTTCGCACATTTAGATGCAACAACAAACTTAGAACGTAAATTAACTGAAATGGGTATTTATCCTGCGGTAGACCCATTAGCTTCAACTTCTAGAGCTTTAGAACCATCTATTGTTGGGCAAGAACATTATGAAGTTGCACGTGATGTTCAATCTACATTACAAAAATACAGAGAATTACAAGATATCATTGCAATTTTAGGTATGGATGAATTATCTGAAGAAGATAAATTAACAGTAGAACGTGCACGTAGAATTCAATTCTTCTTATCACAAAACTTCCATGTAGCTGAACAATTTACTGGTCAAAAAGGTTCTTATGTTCCAGTTAAAACAACTGTAGCGGACTTTAAAGATATCTTAAATGGTAAATATGATCATATTCCTGAGGATGCGTTCCGTTTAGTTGGAAGTATGGATGATGTTATTGCTAAAGCTAAAGATATGGGTGTTGAAGTTTAAACTAATTAGGAGGTAAAGATAATGAACACAGTAAATCTTGATATTGTCACTCCTAATGGTTCAGTCTACGAAAAAGATGATGTTGAACTCGTTGTATTTCAAACTACTGCGGGCGAAATAGGTATCATGAGTGGACATATTCCGACAGTTGCCGCATTAAAGATAGGCCATATTAAAGTTAAGTTTAAGAATGGTACTGAATATATAGCTGTTAGTGGTGGCTTTGTTGAAATTAGACAACATAAAGTATCTGTCATTGTTCAAACAGCTGAAACAGCTAGTGAGATTGATGTAGAAAGAGCTAAGTTGGCTCGTCAAAGAGCTCAGTCTCATTTAGATGAAGAGGATAACAGTGACATTAACCGAGCTAAACGCGCATTAGCTAGAGCGGAAAACCGTCTGCGTGTAGCTGAATTAAAATAATAATTAAATTAATTGACGTGGGATAATATTTATGAGGATTATATTGTCTCACTTTAGTGAGAATGGTTAATGAAAAAGTAACAGGTATTAAAATATTTTTGATTTAGTTAAGTATTCTTAATATATTAAAAGAGTTTGAGACATTTAATGGTGTTTCAAGCTCTTTTTTATATTGTGCATAAAAGAACTTAGAATGATAATCACTTTAAATCTTTATTTTAGCTACTTTTATTAAATATCGTAACGTTCTTATGTATCATTATTAACTTTTTTAATGTACAATATATTACAGAAATCTTTAAGGAGAGAAAAGAATGGAATATGTTGGGCAATTTGCAATAATACATCTATTTTTACATGTAATATGTATATGTATTGCGTACTGGGCATTACATTCTCTCAGATTAGATCATTTTTTTAAAAAAGGATATTCAATACAACTGCAAGTGTGTATGATTTTCTTAGCAATTTTAATGGGTACTGCAGTAAGTAACTTTATCGTTGACTTATTACAGTATTCTACACAAATTAAATATTTATTTTAAAAAATGAATTTTTACCAATTAACTAAAAATGTAGATAAATTAATTAATTAAGTAATTTAAAATGGGAAATGTTATAAGAAATAGGAGTTTAATGTGGAGGATTAATATGGATAAGATAATTATAAATGGAGGCAATCGCCTTACTGGTGAAGTTCAAGTAGAAGGAGCTAAAAATGCTGTATTACCTATCCTTACAGCATCGTTATTAGCGTCTGAAGGACAAAGCAAATTAACAAATGTGCCTGATTTAAGTGATGTTGTTACTATCAATAATGTTTTATCTACTTTAAATGCTAAAGTGGATTACGATAAAGAAAACGGATCAGTTACAGTTGATGCTTCTGCTACACTAAATGAAGAAGCACCTTATGAATATGTGAGTAAAATGAGAGCAAGTGTGTTAGTAATGGGACCTTTATTAGCACGTCTAGGTCATGCAATTGTTGCATTACCAGGTGGCTGTGCAATTGGTGCTCGTCCAATTGAACAACATATCAAAGGTTTTGAAGCACTAGGTGCAGAAATTCATTTAGAAAACGGAAATATATATGCAAGCACTAAAGAGGGATTAAAAGGCGCAACTATTCATCTAGATTTTCCAAGTGTAGGGGCAACTCAAAACATTATAATGGGTGCTTCTTTGGCACAAGGAAAAACTGTTATAGAAAATGTAGCTAAAGAACCTGAAATTGTAGATTTAGCTAATTATATCAATGAAATGGGTGGTAACGTTATTGGTGCTGGTACAGATACAATTACTATCCATGGTGTTAAAAAATTAACGGGAGTTGAACATTCAATTATACCTGATCGCATTGAAGCAGGTACACTTATTATCGCAGCAGCAATTACAAGAGGAGATGTTTTTGTAAAAGGTGCTGTTAAAGAACATATGACAAGTTTAATTTATAAGTTAGAAGAAATGGGAGTTAATCTCGATTTTAATGAGGAGGGTGTACATGTCACTACAAATGGTGAACTTCAACCTGTAGATATTAAAACACTGCCTCATCCAGGTTTCCCTACAGACATGCAATCACAAATGATGGCATTATTATTAACAGCTGAAGGTCATAAAGTGGTTACTGAAACAGTATTTGAAAATAGATTTATGCATGTTGCAGAATTTAGAAGAATGAATGCTAATATTAATGTAGAAGGTAGAAGTGCTAAAATAGAAGGTAAAAGTCAACTACAAGGTGCTCAAGTAAAAGCTACCGATTTAAGAGCTGCCGCAGCTCTTATTTTGGCTGGTTTAGTAGCAGAAGGTACAACTCAAGTGACAGAGCTTAAACACTTAGATCGTGGTTATGTTAATTTCCATGAGAAGTTAAAATCACTTGGTGCAGATATCAAAAGAGTCAATGACTAATTTTTAAATAGATTTGAGGTAATAGTTATGGAAACCATTTTTGATTATAATGAAATAAAAAAAATCATCCCTCATAGACAACCTTTTTTACTTATTGATCGTATTGTTGAATATGAAGAAGGAAAGCGTTGTGTAGGTTTAAAACAAGTTTCAGGAAACGAACCATTTTTCCAAGGACATTTTCCTGATTATGCAGTTATGCCTGGTGTTCTCATTACGGAAGCTTTGGCACAAACTGGAGCAGTAGCTATGTTAAATAGTGAAGAAAATAAAGGTAAAATTGCTTTATTTGCTGGTATTGATAAATGTAGATTTAAAAAACAAGTGACACCTGGTGATACTTTAATGTTAGAAGTTGAAATTACAAAAATTAAAGGTCCTATTGGAAAAGGTACAGCAAAAGCTACTGTTGATGGACAGCTTGCTTGTAGTTGTGAACTTACTTTTGCTATTCAAGATGCATAATTTAAAATAGAGTAGTAACGAAATAAATCATTTCGTTACTACTCTATTTCTATTTTTTAAATTTTTCTTCTTTTAATTTCGGCTTAGATTGCATCATTCTGTTGAATGTGATTTTCAATTCTTCTCCTGATAATCCTTCATCAATAAGTTGTTCTAATAGAGTTTCTGCGTATACTTGTCGATGTGTATAAATATGACACTCGAAAATAATTGACATTTTTCCTGCAAATAGAGAAATGTTTTTTATTGTTGCATCAAACAATGCTGGATCGTTAGAAGGTCTAGTAATCACTACTCTGATATCTAATATTGTTTGTGATTCATAATATTTTTGCATTATATCATAATGTGTATCTGAAATCACAATTTCCAGAAGCCAACCTGTACCACTACTTTCTTTATTTATAATCACACCATCATAAAGTTCAAATTCTGAAATCCTGTTACCATCGCTTACTATTTGGAATCGAACTGCTTTAAACGTCTTCATAACATTACTCCCATACTCTTAAAAATTTTTAAATTATATGATTATTGGTTTTTTGTTAAATAAGAAGTGTCATATCTTAATATTTTTCTTAAATATATCAGATATTAATACTAAAAAGAGAAGAAATTTAAAAAAATAGCTTTTTGACGTTATATTCAATTCTATTTAATATAACGATATAAGGAGGTGACACATGTTAAATAAGATAGTAATCGTTGGTCGTATGACTAAAGATGCAAAAATTTATAATAATGAGGAGGTGAAAATCGCAACGTTTAGTGTGGCTACTGAACGTAATTATAAAGATGAAAATGATGAAATAGCGTGTGACTATATATTGTGTAAAGCATTTGGTAAGATGGCCAGTAACATTGAAAAATATACTTCTCAAGGATCATTAGTAGGTATTACTGGCCAAATGCGTTCTCGTAAATATGAAAAGGAAAAACAAACTCACTTTGTAACAGAATTATATGTTGAAACAATTAAATTTATGTCCCCTAAATTAAATAATGAAAAACTCTCAGATAACTCACTAAATACAGACACTTATCCATTTGATTATCTCGAATTAATGAATATAAAATAAAACTCTCTATTTTTAATACTCCAAACCTTTCCAATTAATATAAAATAAGTCTTTCAATTATACTCAAGAGGTCGGTATAAATATTCCGACCTCTTTAACTATGCATGAGACATTAGATACAACTAATTCATTGAATGATAAAAAATACAGTTCATTTTTCTGAAATATTACAAGATGATTACAGTTAATTCTTTTATTATATATCTAATAAATACTGCCATTAAAGTTTTTATAGTATATATATAAGAAGAATTATCTATAAACCTATGTAATTTTAATGTAAAATAAATACATTCTTTTTTATTTCACTGTAACCTGCTAAGCTTTTTAAGATGTTAGAGTAGTATCTGTAAAATATTTAAGAAAATAAATGACTTAGGAGGATTATACTATTATGAAAAAGACAATTATTGCATCTTCATTAGCAGTAGGTTTAGGATTAGTAGCAGGAAACGTAAGTCATGCTGATGCAAGTGAAAGTCAAATTAATAAAGAAAAATTAGCTCAATTAGCGGAATCTAACGATCAATCATTAAATCAACATCCTATTCAAGAAGGCGCATATAATTACCAATTTAATTTAAATGGTAAAACTTATCATTTTTGGTCAGATGGAACATATTTTAAATGGGAATATTATCCATCAAACGGTTCAACTGTAAATAGTGCTAATCAAAATGTAGCTTCAACTCAAACAGCACAAAATGTATCTTACCAAAATAATAATTATAATAACATAAATCAATCAGCTTCAACTTCAAATGTAAGTCAACACTATGCAAATGAAGCTCAAACACAACAAGCACCAAAAACAACACAAACTAAACAAACAAAACAAACACAACAAGCACCTGCTAATGCAACTACAAATCAACCTAAACAATCAACAAGTGGTTCATCAGTAAATGTAAATAGTCATTTACAACAAATCGCTCAGCGCGAATCAGGTGGAGATATTCATGCAATCAATCCTTCTTCTGGTGCAGCAGGTAAATATCAATTCTTACAATCAACTTGGGATTCAGTAGCACCAGCGCAATATAAAGGTGTATCACCAGCACAAGCACCTGAAAGTGTTCAAGATGCTGCGGCAGTAAAACTTTATAATACTGCGGGTCCATCTCAATGGGTTACAGCGTAAAACTTAATAAATCATTTAATAGTGCCTGAGACAATATAAGTTGTCTTAGGCATTTTTATATATTGATAGTAATAACTGAATTTAAAAAGATTTCTGTACTATTCTTTATTTATTATAATTATAATAATAGTTGCATGAATTAAACTTAATTCAATTAATATCTTTTTTATTTGAATTATAACAATGGTTTTGTTATGGTTAATTTAAACTAAAAACTACTAGGGGAGCCGTGTAATACGGCTGAGATGAAGCATTCAGACCCTTATAACCTGATTTGGTTAATGCCAACGTAGGAAAGTAGTAATACATATTCATTTATTCTATTTTTTGAATATTGACTACATTTCTACGTTGAAATGTAGTTTTTTTATTCAAGGAGGAATAGTTAATGAGTTTTTCAGATGAATTAAAGCAAGCGTCAAAACTAATTATTGAAGAGATTTATAACGATGGTTTTATTCAAGATTTATTAAAAGGAAAATTATCAAGACAAGCAGTACGCCAATACTTACGTGCTGATGCTTCTTATTTAAAAGAATTTACTAATCTATATGCTTTACTTATTCCTAAAGCACCTACTATGAAAGAAGTAAAATTCTTAGTAGAGCAAATTGAATTTATGTTAGAAGGCGAAGTAGAAGCTCATGAAATTTTAGCGGACTATATTAACGAACCTTATGAAGAAATTGTAAAAGAAAAAGTGTGGCCACCTAGTGGAGATCATTACATTAAACATATGTATTATCATGCTTATACTCATGAAAATGCTGCATACACTATAGCTGCAATGGCACCATGTCCTTACGTATATGAAGTGATTGCTAAATGGGGATTAGAAGATTCAAATCTTAATAGAGATGCACTTACTGCTAAGTGGTTTGATTTTTATAGCACTGAAATGGCACCTTTAATTGAAGTATTTGATCGTTTGTTAAATGAACTTACAGAACATTGTACCGAACAGGAAAAAAGAGAAATTAAAGAAGCATTTTTACAAAGTACTGTACATGAACGTCATTTCTTCAATATGGCATATATTGATGAAAAATGGGATTTTGGAGGAGCAAATCATGAATAAACCTAAGATTGCGTTAACAATTGCTGGTACTGACCCTTCTGGTGGCGCAGGGGTTATGGCAGATTTAAAATCTTTCCATGCTTGTGGCGTATATGGAATGGCTGCTATTACAAGCATTGTGGCTCAAAATACTAAAGGAGTTCAACATATTCATAATCTAGAAACTAGTTGGGTTAAAGAACAATTAGATAGTGTATTTGATGATGAATTACCTCATGCAATTAAGACTGGAATGATTGCTACACATGAAACGATGGAACTGATTCAAACGTATTTAAAAAATCATAGTGATATTCCCTATGTTATCGATCCAGTTATGCTAGCTAAAAGTGGCGATTCCTTAATGGATGATGAAACAAAAAAACATCTTCAGAAAACGCTCTTACCATTAGCGGATGTCGTGACTCCTAACATTCCAGAAGCTGAAGAAATTACTGGCTTGAAAATTGATACTGAAGATAATATTCGTAAAGCAGGTCATATATTTATAAATGAAATAGGAAGTAAAGGTGTAGTAATTAAAGGCGGTCATTCTGCTGATTTAAATAATGCTAAAGACTTTTTATTTACTAAAGATGATGTCTATACTTTTGAAGAGAAGCGATTTAATACGCCACATACTCATGGTACAGGTTGTACATTTTCAGCTGTTATCACAGCGGAACTAGCTAAAGGTAAAACAATTTATGAAGCTGTAAAAAAAGCTAAAAAATTTATTTCATTAAGTATTGAACATACACCTGAAATCGGCCAAGGACGTGGCCCGGTAAACCATTTCGCTTATATGAAGAAAGTAGGTTTAGACGATGAATAGTTTAGAAAAGATAAGACAAGAGAATCCACTAGTAGTCTGTTATACCAATGATGTGGTTAAAAATTTCACTGCGAATGGACTCTTGAGTATTGGTGCAAGTCCAGCAATGAGTGAAGCTCCAGAAGAAGCAGAAGAGTTCTATAAAGTAGCAGGGGCACTACTTATAAATATTGGGACATTAACTAAAGCAAATGAAAAAGATATTTTAGAAATCGGAAAAATTGCTAATAAACAAGGGACACCCATTGTATTTGATCCAGTTGCTGTAGGTGCATCAACATATCGTAAACAATTTTGTGAAACTTTTCTTTCTGAAATAAATGTTTCTGTAATTAAAGGAAATGCATCTGAAATTCTTACTTTAGTAGATTCAAATACTACAATGAAAGGTACTGATGGAGAAACAGACTTAGATGTAGTGACAATTGCTAAAAAAGCTTATGAAAAATATCAAACAGCAATTGTTATTACAGGTAGAGAAGATGTTATTATTCAAGGGAATCAAATTGTCAAATTATCAAATGGTTCTCCATTACTTGCAAAAATTACAGGCGCTGGTTGTTTATTAGGCGGTTTAGTTGCTGGATTTTTATTTAGAAATACACATCCATCATTACAAGTATTAGAAGAATCAGTAAGTTATTATAATATCGCTGCAGAGATTGCTGAAAAAAGTGAAAAGGTTAATGGACCTGGAACATTCTTACCTCAATTACTTGATGAAATGTATCACCTGAACTATGATACATATAAACAATTTGTAAAACGTGAAGAGGTTTAAATATGTTTGATTCAAAAAGTTTACAAGTCTATTTTATATGTGGAACGCAAGACATCATCGGTGATCAAAACATTAAAGATGTTTTAAAAGCAGCATTAGAATCAGGAGTTACTTTATTTCAATTTCGTGAAAAGGGACCAAATGCTTTGGTAGGAGATGAAAAAGTGGCCTTAGCTAAAGAATTGAAAACACTTTGCCATGAGTATAAAGTACCTTTTTTAATTAATGATGATGTGGATTTAGCTGAAAAAATTGATGCAGATGGTATACATGTAGGTCAAGATGACGAAATAATTGCTTCTTTTGCTAATCGTTTTAAAAATAAAATTATAGGGTTAAGTGTAGGAAACGTAAAGGAATATCAAAAATCAGATTTAGAACACGTAGATTATATAGGCGTAGGTCCAATGTATAAGACATCTTCAAAATCTGATGCAAGTGCCCCTGTAGGCCCTGAAATGATTTCAACATTAAAAAATATTAATCCAAGCTTACCTATGGTTGCTATAGGTGGTATTACTGAAGATAATTGTGAGCCCATAGCTAAAGAAGGCGCTGATGGTGTTTCAGTTATTTCGGTCATTACACATAGTCAAAATATTGACAAGACTGTTAATAAATTAAAGCACTATTTCAAATAAATATCTCTTTTTTTCAGTTTTTGTTTTCTAGTACACCCTATCTATGATAAAATTATTTCTACGTGAATATATCAATAGAGGTGTAAAAATGAAGAAGAAAGCGCTACTACCTTTGTTATTAGGGGTAATGGTCTTTTTAGCTGGATGTGACTATTCCAAATCTAGTAATAGAAATGGATTTTTCTACAATACATTCGTTGAACCAATGGCTAAAATTTTACATTGGTTAGGCCATTCTGTTTTTCATGATGATTATGGTATTGCAATCATCGTTTTAGTATTAGTTATTCGTATTATCTTATTGCCTTTCATGCTATCAAACTATAAAAATAGTCATATGATGCGTGAAAAAATGAAAATTGCTAAACCTGAAGTAGAAGGTGTACAAGAAAAAGTTAAGCGAGCACGTACTCAAGAAGAAAAAATGGCTGCTAATCAGGAAATGATGGAAGTTTATAAAAAATACGACATCAATCCTATGAAGAGCGCTTTAGGCTGCTTGCCTGTTTTAATTCAAATGCCTATTGTTATGGGATTATATTTCGTATTGCGTTATCGTATTGGTGGCGGTATTACAGAACATCCACATTTCTTATGGTTTAATTTAGTACATCCTGATATTTGGATTACTATTATTGCCGGTGTGTTATACTTTATTCAAGCATGGGTGTCAAGTAAACAAATGCCTGAAGAACAACGTCAAATGACTTATATGATGATGATTGTTTCACCTATTATGATTATTTGGATTTCATTAAGTTCAGCTTCAGCACTAGGATTATATTGGTCTGTCAGTGCGGCATTCTTAATTATTCAAACATTCTTTGCAAATAAACATTATGAAAAAGTTGCAAAACAAGAAATTGGACCTATGGTTGAGGCACATAAAGAAAATAATTCAAATAAAAAAGGTAAAAATACGCAAGTTGTGTCTAAAAATAATAAGAAGAAAAAATAATATAAGCATAATACGATAAATACGATAAAAAAGTAGGAAAAGATAGATTATCTTTTCCTACTTTTTTTTATTCTTCTAAGTGCCATTCGCTATAAAATTGAGATAAAAATAGTTTCATAAATTGATGACGTTCTTCAGCCAGTTGAGATCCTGTTTGTGTATGCATTAATTTTTTTAATTTTAATAACTTATCATAGAAGTGTCTAATAGCAGAAGGAGGTAGATCAACCATATCTTTTTCTGAAGGAATTGAGTGATAGGGAGATTCTGTCCACATTGGCTCATTGAAATGTCCAGAAAATTGAAACGTTCTTGCGATACCTATAGCACCAATTGCATCTAAGCGATCAGCATCTCTAACGATTTGTCCTTCGATTGGAAGTGTAACATCGTTATTTCTACCGTTTTGATAACTCAAATGTTTGATAATAAAAATAATATTCTTTTGAACAGAATCATCCAATTTTATTTTTTTAAAAAATTGATATAATTCGCTTAAAGCATGGTGTTTATCAGTCAATTTATCATCTATGACGTCATGTAATAAAGCTGACAAAACTATTGTAAGAAAATCGCCTTGATGTTCTTGTTTGGCAATATATTTAGCTAATGATGTGACACGTTCAATATGTGCAATATCATGTCCAGAGTAATCATTTTTATGAAATTGGTACATATATTCCTTAGCTAATAATATTTGTTCTGCTTGATTCATAAACTACTCCCTTAAAAACATGTATTGAATAAGTTTAAAGAATTGGTGATAATAATTGAGATATACCTTCTTTAAACTTAATCCAAGTACTACGTTGATTATATAATTCTTTAGTTAACTCATATGAGACCTTCATATCTTTAATAAATGCTTTTTTAAGTTGAAGAGAAATGTCTTCATCATAGATGAACGCATTAACTTCGAAATTTAATGTAAAACTACGATTATCCATATTCGCTGTACCTACAGTAGCGATTTCATCATCGACAATGAGTATTTTTGAATGTAGAAATCCGTTATTATATTGATAAATTTTAACACCTGCGTCTAATAAAGAAGCGGCATTTTTTAATGTAGCCCAATAAACAAAAGGATGATCAGGTTTACATGGAATCATTAAATTAACTTCAACTCCACCTAAAGCGGCAATTTTTATGGCATCAATAAAAGCTTGATCAGGAATAAAATAAGGTGATTGAATATAAATAGAATGTTTTGCTGACATAATCATCTTTAAATAGCCATATTTAATTTGTTCCCAGTCTTCATCAGGACCACTTGAAGCGATTTGAATACCAATCTCGCCACCTGAATCTACATCAGGAAAATATCTATCTTCATAGCTGATATTGTCACGTGTTGATTGTGAATTCCAATCTAAGATGAATCTTAATTCTAATGCATTGACAGAGTCACCTTCAAGTCTTAAATGAGTATCTCTCCAATAACCAAATTTTTTATCTTTACCAAGGTATTCATCACCAACATTAAAACCACCAACATAGCCAATCTTGCCATCTATAATGACAATTTTTCTATGATTACGATTATTCATTCTTAAATTGATTAAGGGCAATTTGGAAGGGAAGAAGGCTTCTGCGTGTCCACCTTTGTCTTTAAACTGTTTCAAATCTTTTTTGCGTAATGTTCTTGAGCCCATATCATCATATAACATTTTAACTTCTATACCATCTTCAAGTCTGTCTTCGAGTGCCTTTAAAATACGACGTCCAAGACCATCACTTTTGAAAATATAGTATTGAATATGTATATAATCTTTAGCATTTTGAATATCTTCAATTAATGCGTCAAATTTAGCATGACCATCTGTAAAGATTTTTATACTGTTATCAGTAGTTAAAAATGCAGCATTATTATAGAGTAACATGTGCACCATTTCTTTAAACTTAACAATTTGATGATTACCTTTAGAAAAATCATCTTTTTCAAGCGCATTTAATTGCTCATCAACGATCATAGCTAAACCTTTACGATCTTCTTTTTTTAATTTGAAAATATGATTGCGTTGTATTTGACGACCTAATAATAGATATAAAATAAATCCTACTATCGGTAGAAATACAAGAACTAAAAGCCATGCCCAAATTGAACCTGCACTACGACGTTCCATGAAGATAATGATAAATGCGAAAATTAGGTTTAGTATAAAGGCAGTGATTAATACGATGTTAATAATTAAAGAAGAGTGTGAAAAAGATAATTGCACGATCTCTACCATACTAATTAATTGAACCTCCTAAATCGTTTAAAATTAATGTACTAACAAATATTGTACCATGCACTATAATAAATGGTATGATTAATTTTTAAAATAAAAATGTATAATTGACGTAATAAAGAGGAAATTATACGATGATATAGAAGCTATTGAAAGGGTGAAATAGTTGGAAAATCAAAATCATGCCCATCATTCTGAGCAAGTTAAATTAAATTTAAAATCTCGATTAAATAGAATAGAAGGACAAGTTAAAGCAATTAATCGAATGATTGATGAAGACGTCTACTGTGATGATGTATTAACTCAGATAAGAGCAACACGTTCAGCACTGAATAGTGTTGCTACTAAATTACTAGAACATCACATGAAAAGTTGTATTATGGAAAAAATAAATCAAGGTACTGAAGAAGAAGCAATGGAAGAACTACTAGTGACATTTCAAAAACTAGTTAAAGATTAGTTAGGAGATTGTAATATGTTAAACAGTAATATTGTATTTATAGATAACATTGAAACAGATGAACAAGCACAAATGTTAAATAAGCGTTTGTTAAATATGATTGGAGTACACACGGTATCCATCGATATAGAAAGAAATAAGGTTAATGTTGAATATGAAACACCTACTAATTTAAATAGTATTGAAAAAGAAATTTATGACGCTGGATTTAAAGTACTTTCATAATAAAAAGTTTTAGTGTAACTTAAATAATTTAAAATAATTTTCAAATATGGTAGTAAAGCATGACTAATTAGGGTAGTATATCA
Organism: Staphylococcus sp. HMSC070D05; assembly: GCF_001815595.1. NCBI lineage: Bacteria > Bacillati > Bacillota > Bacilli > Caryophanales > Staphylococcaceae > Staphylococcus > Staphylococcus sp. HMSC070D05. The sequence continues at coordinate 62,609 of NZ_KV821091.1, forward strand.
TTGAAAGTCAAAAAACGAGGTGAGATACCATGAAAAAATCAGATAAGTTACAAAATGTAGTCAAATTATTATCATCTTTAGGCGTCAATATCAAAAAAACAAAATCTCGTTTCGACATTATTAATACTTTGCCTACCACAAAAACCGTTACTCAAGAACTTAAATAATATGTGATTGAAAAAAGTCTGAGACATTATTAGTTGTCTCAGACTTTTTGTGTTGGAGATACATTTCCGAAGTGGAACGATAAAGTCAAAATGAGTTTTGTCCCATTCTCTCTTATACTATTTTCACATTATTAACTGAATTAAAATATATTTATTACTAAGCATCTTTTGACACTGGCTTTTGATGGTAATAAATAGAAAGTATAACACCAATACCTAGCATTAAACTCCATAATGCACTACCACCATAACTAATAAATGGTAGTGGTATACCTGTAATAGGTAAAAGTTGAATCGTCATACCGATATTTTGCAAAATATGGAAGACGAGTAAAGAAATATAACCAATTAAAAATACCTTATTAAATGATGAAGTTGTTTTTATGGCTAAACGGATAAGATGGAAAATTAAAGCTAGGAATATAAGAAGTAATATCACTGCTCCAATAAATCCAATTTCTTCTCCAATGACAGAAAAAATAAAATCGGTATGGTTTTCTGGAATGTATACTTCTCCGTGATTATAACCTTTACCAAATAATTGACCGGATCCTATAGCTTTTAACGATTCCGTTAAATGGTAGCCATCTCCATTACTATAAGCGTAAGGATTTAACCATGAATTGATTCGACCCATTTGATACATTTTGATATGTAACGTTTTCTCAATCAGAGAGGGTTTGTATATAATGGCTAAAATAATACTACTTCCTAATACTGCTACAGTAATAAAGATAGGGGCAAGAATACGCCATGTAATACTACTCACTAGCATGATTCCAACAATAATGGCACATAGAACCAATGTAGTTCCTAAATCATTTTGAAGTAAAATTAACATCATAGGTGCCAGGGATATGCCAATAATTTTAAAAAATAAGATTAAATCAGTACGAAAAGATTTATTAAATGTAAATCGATTATGATTAGAAACGATTTTAGCCAAGGCAAGTATCAAAATAATCTTCATAAATTCTGAAGGTTGAATACTAATTGGACCAAAAGCATACCAACTTTTAGCGCCATTAATAATAGGCGTAATAGGTGTTTCAGGAATGATTAATAAACCTAGTAGTAAGATACAAAAGAAGATATACCATGTATATGTATTATTTTTTATTTTTTTGGGAGAAAAAATCATCACAATAAGTGCTAGTATTGCTCCTAAAATATAATAGATAATTTGACGAATACCGAAATTGGCACTATATTGGCCGCCACCCATAGCAGAACTGATTGTAGTCACACTAATGATGGCTAAAATCATTATTAATGCTATAAGTATCCAGTCAATTTTTCGAAGCCAATGTGTTTTAGGCTGTTGACGGGATGAATATTTCATAAAAACTCCTTAAATTCTATAGAATAGTATATATAGATTTTACATGACTTTATATGATTATGCTAGAAAATATAGAAGATGATATAAAGTCAAAGCGGTTTAATCTAAAAAATAACCATTAACTTGAGTAGACTATTCTTTAAGAAATATATATTTTTATTTATTGGTAAATGCAAAAAATACTGATACTGTGATAATATGAACTTTTAGAAAGAATAATTTAAATTACATATCGTTAGTGAAACGTATAATTAACAATTTAAACTTAATACATTATAGTATTATAATTATGATGAGAGAAACAAAAGCGTAATTAAACTTCAATTTATAAATGGCTTTTGTCATTATTTTTCTCGATGGAGGATATAAAGCATGGTAAAAGAAAATATTTGTATCGTATATGGTGGTAAAAGTGCTGAGCATGATGTATCAATTTTAACGGCACAAAATGTATTAAATGCGATTAATAAAGACAAGTATCTTGTAGATATTATATATATTACAAATGATGGTCAATGGAAGAAAAAAGAAAATATTACAAAAAACATTAAAACTATTGAAGAATTACATTTAGAAGATATAAGTCCTGGAGAAATTACATTACTTTTAAAAGAAAATGGGGAAGGAAATAAATATGATGCTATTTTCCCATTATTACATGGACCAAATGGTGAAGATGGTACCATTCAAGGTTTATTTGAAGTGCTAGATTTGCCATATGTAGGAAATGGTGTATTAGCTGCATCCAGTTCGATGGATAAATTAGTAATGAAACAATTGTTTGAACATCGCGGTTTACCCCAACTACCTTATATTAGTTTTTTAAGAAGTGAATATGAAAAATATGAAGGTAATATTATTAAACTCGTTAATGATAAATTAACATACCCAGTATTTGTAAAACCTGCTAACCTTGGCTCTAGTGTGGGTATTAGTAAATGTAATAATGAAGATGAACTTAAAAAAGGGATTGAAGAAGCATTTCAATTTGATCGTAAGTTAGTGATTGAACAAGGTGTTATTGCACGTGAAGTGGAAGTCGCAGTTTTAGGTAATGACTATCCTGAAACAACATGGCCTGGAGAAGTAATTAAAGATGTTCAGTTTTATGACTATAAGTCAAAATATAAAGATGGTAAAATCAGTTTACAAATTCCAGCAGAATTAGATGAAGAGGTTCAAATGACGTTACGTAATATGGCATTAGAAGCATTTAAAGCTACAGATTGTTCTGGATTAGTACGTGCCGATTTCTTTGTGACGGAAGATAATCAAATCTACATTAATGAAACAAATGCGATGCCTGGTTTTACAGCATTTAGCATGTATCCAAGTTTATGGGAAAATATGGGATTATCATACTCTGATTTAATCACTAAACTAATTGATTTAGCTAAAGAACGTTACGAAGATAAAAAGAAAAATAAATATACTATCGATTAAGCGAGGAGCCTAAGTATGATTGAAGTTTCATTAAAACAAATACAAAAATGGATATCTTGCGATATTGATGAAGCATATTTAGAACATCAAATTAAAGGAGTCACTATCGATTCTCGCCATGTAGAAAAAGAGATGTTATTTGTTCCATTTAAAGGTGAAAATGTAGACGGTCATCGTTTTGTAGAACAAGCACTAAAAAGTGGTGCTGGTGCTTCATTTTATGAAAAAGGACAGGATATTAGCGATTCAATTCAAGGACCTATTATATGGGTAGATGATACATTAACAGCTTTACAACAATTAGCTAAAGCGTACTTAAAGCATGTTAATCCAAAAGTAATTGGAGTGACCGGCTCTAATGGTAAAACAACAACAAAAGATATGATTGAAAGTGTATTACATACCGAATTTAGAGTCAAAAAAACACAAGGTAACTATAACAATGAAATTGGACTACCTTTAACCATTCTTCAATTAGACAAAGACACAGAAATTTCTATTTTGGAAATGGGTATGTCAGGATTCCACGAAATTGAATTGTTATCTAAAATTGCGGAACCTGATATTGCGGTTATCACAAATATTGGTGAATCTCATATGCAAGATTTAGGTTCTAGAGAAGGTATTGCTAAAGCCAAATCTGAAATTACTATTGGTCTTAAATCCGATGGTACATTTATATATGATGGAGATGAACCACTTCTAAAGCCTCATGTTGACAATGTGAAAAATGCAAAACTTGTTAGTGTTGGTTTAAATCATGAAAATACATTAGTATGTAAAGTTGAAAATAGTAAAAATGATGGCATAGCATTTATGATAAATAACAAGGAACATTATGAATTACCAATTTTAGGTATTCACAACATGAAAAATGCTACTATCGCTATTGCAATCGGACATGAACTTGGTTTAGATTACGACACAATTCAAAAGAATATAAGTAATGTACAACTCACAGGTATGCGTATGGAACGCCATGTTACTGATAATCAAATTACGGTTATTAATGATGCTTACAATGCAAGTCCAACAAGTATGAAAGCTGCTATTGATACATTAAGTCATATGAATGGACGTAAAATTATTGTACTCGCTGATTCTTTAGAATTAGGTGAAAATAGTCAACGTATGCATGAAGATGTAGGTGCTTATTTGGACAATAAGGGTATTCATACGTTACTTACTTACGGTAATGATGCTAAGTTTATAAGTCGTACAGGTGGTCAGTTTGTGGAAGATGTAGCTTATTTTTCAGATAAAAATGAACTGACTCATTACTTAAAGTCTATTTTGCAACCTGATGATAAAGTGTTAATTAAAGGGTCACGTGGTAATAAACTTGAAGAAGTAGTAAATGCTTTAATTTAATTATTCATAATAATCAAGAGTTGCTTAGAAATGAAAGGTTTCAAAGCAACTTCTTTTTATTATTTTAATAGAATAAATACTCTACTTAAAAATGTTATTTGTTGTAGATATGAAAATTGCTTTATTGCGATAACTATTTTTAGGTGGTACTATATAGAAGTTGACGTAATAAGAAGACCTTATATACAAAAACGTATATTGATAAATAAAAGAATTAAAAGGAGAATTATATTGCAAAATTTTAAAGAATTAGGGATTTCGGATAAAACGGTAAAAACCCTAGAAGAAATGGGTTTTAAAGAACCAACACCGATCCAAAAAGAAAGTATCCCTTATACATTAGAAGGAAAAGATATCCTTGGACAAGCTCAGACAGGTACGGGTAAAACCGGAGCTTTTGGTATCCCTTTAATAGAAAAAGTTGTTGGAAAATCAGGCGTTCAAGCTTTAATTTTAGCACCTACAAGAGAATTAGCAATGCAAGTTGCTGAACAATTACGCGAATTCAGTCGCGGACAAAATATTCAAGTTGTTACTGTCTTTGGTGGTATGCCAATCGATAGACAAATTAAAGCATTAAAACGTGGGCCTCAAATTGTAGTAGGAACACCAGGACGTGTTATCGATCATTTAAATCGTCGTACATTAAAAACAAATGATATTCATACTTTAATTTTAGATGAAGCGGACGAAATGATGAACATGGGCTTCATTGATGATATGAGATTTATTATGGATAAAATTCCTGCTGAACAACGACAAACAATGCTATTTTCAGCGACGATGCCTAAAGCTATTCAGACATTAGTACAACAATTTATGAAGTCACCACAAATTGTTAAAACAATGAACAATGAAATGTCTGATCCTCAAATCGACGAATACTATACAATTGTTAAAGAATTAGAAAAATTTGATACATTTACTAATTTCTTAGATGTACATCAACCTGAGTTAGCTATTGTATTTGGTAGAACTAAACGTCGTGTGGATGAGTTAACAAGTGCATTGCTTACTAAGGGTTACAAAGCAGAAGGATTACATGGAGACATTACACAAGCCAAACGTTTAGAAGTACTTAAAAAATTCAAAAACGATCAAATTGATATATTAGTTGCCACAGATGTTGCAGCACGTGGTCTTGATATTTCAGGTGTAAGTCACGTATATAATTTTGATATACCTCAAGATACTGAAAGTTATACACATAGAATTGGACGTACAGGTCGTGCAGGTAAAGAAGGTATTGCTGTTACGTTTGTTAATCCAATTGAAATGGATTACATTCGTCAAATTGAAGAAGTCAATGACAGAAGAATGAAAGCTTTAAGACCACCTCATCGTAAAGAAGTGCTTAAAGCACGTGAAGAAGAGATTAAAGATAAAGTTAAAAACTGGATGTCACGTGAGAGTGAAGATCGTTTAAAACGTATTTCTAGTGAATTATTAGAAGAATATGATAGCACTGAATTAGTAGCTTCATTATTACAAGAACTTGTCGAAGCAAACGATGAAGTTGAAGTTCAATTAACTTTCGAAAAGCCACTTGCAAGAAAGAGTCGTAATAATAAAGGTAATCAATCAAGACGTGGTGGTAAACGAAACAATAAATTTAACAACAAAAATAAACGATCAAAAGGTAACTTCAATAAGAAAAAAGGTAAAAAACAAGATCGTCGAGATAGACAAGATAAAAGAAAAACATCTATCAAAGGTCGTACGTTTGCTGATTTACAAAAATAGTTGTTATAGATAAGATTAAATTTGCTTGATTGAGCTTGAGACATATGTTTATGTCTCAAGCTCTTTTTGATTATAAGTTTTACCTATTAAATTTATAAATAATTGTACTAATAATGTTTTAAAGAAAAAGAGGATAATTAATCGTATTTAAATAGATAGTATTCAGTTTTGTTTTTTCATTAACATCTATCATATTATTTTTAAAAAAATAGTATGATATAATATAAAAAAATTGTTAAGGAGTTTATTGTGCAATTACATCACTCTTTTCATAAAAGTCCTAAATCCGCATTTTTATATCATTGGTTAGTAAGTGGAGCCACATTACTAATAGAGCTCATTATTTTAAGTGGTGGGTTGTATTGTTGGAAAGCATTTCACTGGCCCCATTTTATTTTTTATATTCTACTTGTATTAACTATTTGTTCTTTTATTCGTTTTATTCTACAACCCATCAATAGATACTCTTATAGATTTTATAATATAGAAAATAATAACATAGAAATTTTAAATACTTTTATTTTTAAAAGCTATAAAACAACAAAAATTGAAAGATTACAACTTTTAAAGGTTAAAACAAATCCGTTATTGAAAAAGTTTAATCTTAAGAGAGTCATTGTTGTGACTGCAGGTCATGAACTCACAACACCTGTTGTTTCTAATAAAGAAGCAGAACGATTAATATTACATATCTTATCACAAATGCGAGGTAGTAATGATGATATTTAAACCTCAAAAATTACATCCGATTTCTTATTTCACAGGTCTAATAGATGTTATAAAGCAAAACATTTTTGTTATTATCGTGTTTATTGGATTTAATATATGGAATTTTGATTTTACAAATATTAGACATTACATTGGACCAGGTATCTTTTTATTGATTATTCTTTTTTCTATGATTAATCAATTTCAAAAAGTACGTCTAACGCGTTATTGGATAGAAAATGATCAATTTATAGTCACATCTGGATGGTTAAATAAAAAACGCAAAGAATTAAATTTGAATCGAATTCAATCCTTAGATACCACACAAGGACTGATTAATCAATTAGTAGGTGGCGTACGATTACAAATTAAAACGCCGAGTGATGGTATTGAACTTGAAACGATTTCGAAACAACAAAGTGAATTGATTGAACGTACAATTAAAAAAAGACAACTTCAGTTAGACAGTCAAGAAATAGAGCCTGATAATAAGCCTAATAATAGCGAACAAGAATTAATATCTGAAGATAGTAGTAATAATGAAGTAATATTTAAAATGTCTAATAAACTATTGATTTTTATGGCATTGACAAGTGGCGTGATAGGTGTAGCATTCGCCACCATTTCCCCCATTATAGGTGCATTTGAAGATATTATCCCATGGGAAAAATGGACGTCTCGTCTTTTTCAATGGATACAGTCAGTTACGTTTTTAGTGACTATTATTATATTGATTGTACTTATATTTTGTTATGTTATAGGCACTCTAATTGTTGTTCTACGTTATTATAACTATACAATCACACAACATGATAATGAGTTGAAAATTACTTACGGATTACTAAATGTAAAAAATATCACAGTGCCTACTGAACGATTACAAGCAGTGGTAGAAAAACAGTCATTTATTAGAAAGTTATTTGGATATACCTCTATATACTTTATTATTACAAGTGATTTAGAAGTTAAATCTAATGAAGATGTAAGTGAAAACGGAAAAATTATGATTCTTCCATTTATTAATAAAAAAGAGGCTTATTCTATTATTAGAAAATTAATTCCTGAAATGCAATTTAACTCTATTACTGAAAATGTGCCAAAACGAGGATATCATCGCCACTTTTTTATACCTAGTATCATATTGATTCTTGGTGCAACTATAGGTGCTTACTATTGGAGTAAATGGAGTTATATTATAGCGATAATTATTATTATCTTTATGGCAATTCATGCGTATGTGTATATATCTGTTTCTGGATTATGTAATAGAAAAAATGAAATTGCACTTCGCCAAGTAAGTATCATGCATATTAATTCATATCATTTTAAAAAGGATAAAATTATTGGTATGAATGTTAATCAAAATCCATTGTTAGAAAAGAGCCATTTAGCACATTTACATTTTATTATAGCTAAGGGTGCGGTAAATGAAGATATTAAGCTAAAATATGCTTCTGAAAAACAGGTTCAATTAAATATTGAGACCTATTTAGGAGGGTCTAAGATTGAGTGAACATAGTTTTATGAATACAAGTGGTCTAAAAGTGATGAGAATCACATCATTGATAGGACTTATAATTATTACTGTTTTTTTATTTCTACTCAATATGATAGATGTGTATTTTACTCACATATCAAAACTTTCAATTAATATCATTATTTCTGTAGTAATTATATTGCTTTATATCATACTATTTATTATTGTTATTCCGCTTCTGAGATATCATTATTTCAGTTATTACTATGATGAAAACGAGATTCATATTAAAAACGGTATAATAACTGTTGAAACAAATATTATACCATTTTATAGAATACAAAACATAGAGGTCATAGAAGGATTCATAATGAGAAAATATAAGTTAGCACATCTTCATTTATCTACTGCAGGTGGAGAATGCAATATAGAACTAATTGCAAAAAAAGAAGCGATTTATTTAAAACAAATGATTCAAAATAGAAAACACGAACTATATGAATAATAAAGGATAATTAGGTGAGGTGTAGATATGATACATGGTATTGGTATTGATTTAATTGAAATTGACCGAATAAAAGACGTGTATATTAAACAAAGTGATAAATTAATACATAGAATACTAACAGATCAAGAACAGCAAAAATTTAACTCTTTTAAAAATGATAAAAGAAAATTAGAATTTTTAGCAGGACGATTTGCAACTAAAGAAGCATTTAGTAAAGCATTAGGAACAGGGGTAGGAAAAACGGTAGCATTTAATGATATTGATTGTTATAACGATGAAAAGGGTAAACCTTGTATCAAATATCCTGGTTTTGTTGTTCATGTCTCGATTACGCATACACAACATTACGCAATGAGTGAAGTAATATTGGAAAAATAAGTCATATCAATTTTTTATAAGTTTAAATAAGGAGGACTTCATATGTCAGATGTTGCTTATAGACCGACATATTTAAATGTAGATCTTGATGCCATTATATACAATTATAATATTTTTAAAACACTTCAAAGTGATAAGTTAGTGATTCCTGTAATTAAAGCGAATGGGTATGGATTAGGGAGTGTAAAAATAGCAGAAATTTTAGAAAATAATGGGGCTCAATTTTTTGCAGTTGCTACTTTAGATGAAGCTATTGAATTACGCTTACATAATATAAATGCTAAATTATTAGTTTTAGGTGCGATATCACCGAAAGATATAAATAAAGCGATTCAATATGACATTACCTTAACTGTGCCCTCACAGTTTTGGTTAGAACGAGCGATTCAGTATATAGAAGATAACTCAGATCATGTATATCTTCACGTGAAATTAGATACCGGAATGGGAAGACTAGGAATTAAAACGCTTGAAGAGTATCAGCTAGTCATTAATCTTATTAAAGAACATCCAACTCTTATTTTTGATGGCGTCTTTACTCACTTTGCCAATGCAGATGAACCTAGTGATTCAATGAAACAACAATATGCATTATTTGAAGAATTGGTAACAAAAGCAGAGCAACCAAAATATATACATGCTCAAAACTCAGCGGGCGCTTTATTAGCAAATTGTAAATTATGCAATGCGTTAAGACTTGGAATTTCACTATATGGTTATTATCCTTCTGAATATGTTAGAACTGAAGTTGATGTTCAATTAAAACCAAGTGCTAAGTTAATGACTCACGTTGTCCAAACTAAATATTTAAATCCTGGAGACTCTGTAAGTTATGGAAGTACATTCACTGCAACTAAAAAAATGAAAATAGCAGTTTTACCAATTGGATATGCAGATGGTTTCTTAAGGTCTATGCAAGGATTTGCCGTAAATGTCAATCAACATCAATGTGAAATCATTGGAAGAGTATGCATGGATCAAATGATTATTAGTGTATCAGATGATGTGAAAGAAGGAGATGAAGTTATTTTAATAGATAACAATTTAAATTCTTCACAAGCAGTAGAGGCATTAGCTATAAAACAAAATACAATTAATTATGAAGTTTTATGTAATTTAGGACGCAGACTTCCAAGAATATATTATTTAAATAAAAAATTTGAAGTTACAAATGAATTATTAAATTAGTATAGTCACTTGTTACAAAATTTGTTATTATAAAACTAAATTAAAGTTTATAATGTCTTGTTTGTATCAATTGGAGGTTCATAGTATGTTAACTTTTAATCAGAATAGAAGCCATAGTCTTGAACAATCATTAAAAGAGGGCTATGTCCAAATGGCCGATTTAAACCTCTCCCTAGCAACTGAAGCATTTCCATTAGAATGTGAAGCTTGTGATTGTAACGAATCATATCTTACATCTAATTATAAAAGTGAATGATTAGAAGAGGCGATGTATATTTAGCTGATTTATCACCAGTTCAAGGGTCTGAACAAGGGGGAGTAAGACCTGTAGTTATCATTCAAAATGATACTGGTAATAAATATAGTCCTACAGTAATCGTTGCTGCGATTACTGGTAGGATAAATAAAGCGAAAATACCAACACATGTAGAAATAGAAAAGAAAAAATATCGTTTAGATAAAGATTCAGTCATTCTTTTAGAACAAATACGAACATTAGATAAAAAAAGATTGAAAGAGAAACTTACATATTTATCAGAAGATAAAATGAAAGAAGTTGACGATGCATTAGATATAAGTTTAGGTTTACACGATGTTCGTCCTCAAAAAAATTAGTATTTTATATGTATAATCCAGAAAATATGAAATAAACTTTTGAAATAAATCAATTGTACTTTTGAAAAGTTTTAATTAGATTAAATTCAGTTGAATTTAATGATACTATTTAGGAAGTTTATGATTATTTAAAGATGTCGCAGCAGTTAACTGAATTGAAAATATTTAACTCAAGTTTTCAATTTTAATTAACCTTGCGGGGGTAAGACAGCATATTCAAAAAAATGAATACTGTCTTGCTCCCTTTTTAAGTAGAAGAGTTATTTTAGAATAATATACATTTGGTATTAATGAATAAATTTAAAATGTTGTATTGTGTTAGACAATATTTAAACTTGTTTTAATCAGCTATGAAGTAAGGAGGCAAAATTCGTGGAAGAATTTAAAAAAAACTATAAGCAACTTATAGATGAGAGTTTGGTTACTAAAAATAAAAAACAATTTTTAAAGAAGTGCGATGAATTCACTGAAGAAGTAATCAAAAAAGATATTCTACCAGAGGATGTTGTTGATTTACATAAAACGTATCTTGCTTCTTTAAATTTAAAAACATCTCAAATCTTAGATACATTAGATGTATTAGAAGAAGTAGTAAAAGGCTTTGGATATAGTTATAGAGATTATCAAAATTTAGTTGATAAAATGCAATTCCACGATAAAGAAATTGACTTAGCCTCTAGACTTCAACAAACGATGTTAAAAACAGACATTCCACAGTTTGATAGTATACAAATAGGTGTTATTTCAGTAGCTGCTCAAAAAGTAAGTGGTGACTATTTTAATTTAATTGATCATAGAGATGGTACGATGAGTTTTGCTGTAGCTGATGTTATAGGGAAAGGTATTCCAGCAGCATTAGCAATGAGTATGATTAAATTTGGAATGGATTCATATGGTCATTCACAATTACCAAGTGATGGTTTAAAACGACTCAATCGTGTGGTAGAAAAAAATGTTAATCAAAATATGTTTGTCACGATGTTTTATGGACTATATGAAGAAATGAATCATTTATTATATTGTAGTTCAGCAGGTCATGAACCAGGATACATTTATAGAGCTGAAACTGAAACATTTGAAGAAATTGAAGTTCGAGGAAGAGTACTTGGTGTAAGTCAACATACGCGATACAGTCAACAAGAAATTCCAATATATTTAGATGATTTAATTATTATTTTTACTGATGGTGTAACAGAAGCTAGAAATAAAAAGGGGGAGTTTATTGCAAAAGATACTATTCTTAATTTAATTAGAAAATATAAGCATATGCACCCTCAAGATATTGTTCAAATCTTATATGAAGCCATTTTAAAAATACAAAATACACAAAAAAGAGATGACATGACAATTTTAGTAATAAAAAGAGTGAATTAATTATTTAATTTTTTGATTATATTATAATAATAATGGGTATAGTTGCTATAGTATACATATCGAAAAGATTAGGAGTGTAAGTAAATGAATCTTAATATAGAAACAATAACCCATGACGATTATTATGAAGTTATTGTTGGTGGAGAGTTAGACGTATATACAGTACCCGAGTTAGAAGAAGTACTTGTGCCTATGCGCCAAGAAGGAAATCATGATATTCACGTGAACCTAGCAAATGTAAGTTATATGGATTCAACGGGTTTAGGCTTATTTGTAGGAACATTAAAGGCTCTAAATCAAAATGATAAAGAATTATATATTTTAGGTGTCACAGATAGAATTAGTAGATTATTTGATATTACTGGCTTAAAAGATTTAATGCACGTTAATGAAGGAACGGAGGTAGAGTAATTTGTCACTCAAAAATGATTATATTGAAATGAAGTTACCTGCCTCAGCAGAATATGTGAGTTTAATTCGCCTTACTTTATCAGGGGTGTTTACAAGAGCAGGCGCTTCATACGATGACATTGAAGATTCAAAAATTGCAGTAAGTGAAGCGGTTACTAATGCTGTTAAACATGCGTATAAACACAGTGAACAAAATGGTATGATTAATATTTGTTTTGAATTATTTGATGATAAAATTAAGATTATTATTTCAGATCAAGGTGAAAGTTTTGACTACGAATCTACAAAATCAAAATTAGGGCCTTACCAAGAAAACGAAAATATCGATTTCTTACGTGAAGGTGGGCTAGGACTATTTTTGATTGAATCATTAATGGATGAAGTAAAAGTTTCAAAAGAGTCTGGTGTAACAATTAGTATGATTAAGTATATAAAAAAAGAGCAGGTGCCAAATAATGACGAAAGAGTCGAAATCAGTTAATGAGATATCACCTGAACAAATTAACCAATGGATTAAAGAACACCAAGACAATACAAATCCTCATGCGCAAGATAAATTAGTTAAACATTATCGCAAACTAATTGAATCATTAGCATATAAGTATTCAAAAGGACAATCACATCATGAAGATTTAGTTCAAGTGGGTATGGTTGGTTTAATAGGTGCTATTAACAGATTTGATATATCTTTCGATCGCAAATTTGAAGCATTCTTAGTGCCAACTGTTATTGGTGAGATTAAAAGATATTTACGAGATAAGACATGGAGCGTTCATGTTCCTAGAAGAATTAAAGAAATTGGTCCAAGAATAAAAAAGGTGGGCGATGAACTTACGAATGAACTCGGACGTTCTCCTTCAATTTTAGAAATTGCGAACCGTTTAGAAGTAAATGAAGAAGAAGTTTTAGAAGCCATGGAAATGGGTCAAAGCTATAATGCACTTAGCGTAGATCATTCAATTGAAGCAGATAAGGATGGATCTACAGTTACATTGTTAGATATTATGGGTCAACAAGATGATAATTACGACCTTACTGAAAAACGAATGATTCTTGAACGTATTTTACCAATTTTATCAGATAGAGAAAGAGAAATTATTCAATGTACTTTCATTGAAGGATTAAGTCAAAAGGAAACTGGTGAACGTATTGGACTTAGTCAAATGCATGTATCTAGATTACAACGAACTGCAATACGAAAATTACAACAAGCTGCTAAGCAATGAAATTGAGGAGCGAACAATGAGTTCATATTGAATTCTATGTCGCTCCTTTTATTGTTAGAAAATGTATTGTAAAAATAAAGATATGTTAAGATTAAAGAGAATTTATATACAAAGTGTGGTTATAACATGGAAAAGACATTAATTAATGATATTGTAAAAAAATATCAATTTTCAGAAAAACAAGTCATAGCTGTATTAAATCTATTAGAGGAAAATAACACAGTACCTTTTATTGCAAGATATCGAAAAGAAGCAACTGGTGCTTTAGATGAAGTTCAAATTAAACAAATATCTGATGAATATCAATATGTAGCGCATCTTCAAAAACGTAAAGAAGAAGTTATACATAATATTGAACAACAAGGTTTACTTACTGATGAATTAAAGCAAGACATTCTTCAACAAACAAAATTACAACGGGTAGAAGATTTATATCGCCCTTTTAAACAAAAAAAGAAAACTAGAGCAACTGAAGCAAAACGAAAAGGATTAGCACCATTAGCTCACTTTGTAATAGAAGGACAAAGTATGAATGTAAATGAAGAAGCTAGAAAATATTTAAGTGAAGAAGTTAAAACAGTTGATGAGGCAATTCAAGGTGCTCAAGATATTATTGCTGAACGTATTTCGGATAATCCTAAGTATCGACAACGTTTACTTAAAGACGTTTATTATCAAGGAAAGATTGTGACAACAAAGAAAAAACAAGCAAATGATGAAAAAGAGATATTTAGTATGTATTATGATTATTCTGAGCCTATAAAAAGAATAGCTAATCATCGAATTTTAGCAATGAATCGAGGAGAAAAAGAAAAAGTATTGTCAATTAAAATTGAATTTGATACTACTTCAATAGAAACATTTATACAATCACAAGAAGTAAAAAAAGCTCATCAACTAGTTGAATATATTGAGTCTGCAATTAAAGACAGTTTAAAACGTTTAATCATGCCTTCAATTGAAAGAGAAATTCGAAATGATTTAACTGAAAAAGCAGAGCATCACGCTATAGAAGTGTTTAGTGAAAATTTAAAACATTTATTATTACAGCCTCCTATGAAAGGTAAACAAATTTTAGGTGTCGATCCAGCATTCAGAACTGGATGTAAATTAGCTGTTATTAATCCTTTTGGAACATTTATTGCTAAAAGTGTTATATATCCCCATCCTCCAAAATCTAAAATAGAATTGGCAGAAAAAGAATTAGTTAGAATGATAACTGAAAATAATGTTGAATTAATTGCAATTGGTAATGGTACAGCAAGTCGTGAAACAGAACAATTTGTAGCAAATGTAATAAAAAAATATCAACTAAATGCTCAATTTATTATTGTAAATGAAGCAGGGGCTTCTGTATATTCTGCCTCTGAAATAGCAAGAAATGAATTTCCAGAGTTTCAAGTTGAAGAACGAAGTGCAGTATCTATTGGTAGACGTGTGCAAGATCCACTTAGTGAATTAGTGAAAATCGATCCTAAATCTATTGGGGTAGGACAGTATCAACATGATGTCAACCAAAAAGAACTTGAACAAGCTCTCACATTTGTCGTAGAAACTGCAGTTAACCAAGTAGGTGTAGATGTAAACACCGCTTCACAATCTTTACTTCAATATGTTTCCGGATTATCAAGTACCGTTGCTCAAAATATAATTGATTATCGTGAAGAAAATGGGTCTATAAATCATCATTCTGAAATAAGTAAAGTAAAACGTTTGGGTAGTAAAACGTTTGAACAAAGTATCGGATTTTTAAGAATTGTTAATGGTAAAGAACCATTAGATAATACATCTATTCATCCAGAAAGTTATCAAGCAACATATCAGTTTTTAGAAAGTTTACAACTATCAATTGATGATTTAGGTTCAGCTAAACTTAAACAAACACTTAGCGATATTAATATTGAAGAAAAATCAAATGAAATTGGGGTAGGCAAACCAACATTAGAAGATATTATAAAATCTCTTAAAGCGCCAAATCGTGATCCTCGTGATAGCTATGAAACACCTCAGTTAAAATCTGACATATTATCAATCGAAGACTTGTCTAAAGGTATGAAGTTAAGTGGAACGGTTAGAAATGTAGTAGATTTTGGAGCATTTGTAGATATAGGTGTTAAACAAGATGGTTTAGTTCATATTTCAAAATTAGCAAGGACATATGTTAAAAATCCTATGGACGTTATTAGTGTAGGAGATATAGTTGATGTTTGGATTTTAAATATTGATAAAAATAAAGAAAAAGTATCATTAACTATGATTAATCCTAATGGATAATAAAATGCTTCAAAAGTTAGTAGAAACAACTTCACTTGAGCATTTTAAACAACCTTTTAAACATAAAGCGTATTTTAATTCTCGATTGCGAACAACAGGTGGACGATATGTACTATCTACACACCATATTGAGATTAATCCAAAGCAATTTTCTCGTTTTGGAAAAGATGCTTTAATAAATATTATAAAGCATGAACTATGTCATTATCATTTACATTTATCCGGAAAAGGTTATCAACATAAGGACTACGACTTTAAAATGTTAAGCAATAAAGTTCAAGCTCCAAGATTTTGTCAGCCAATTCAAAGCTATGAAGAAAGAGCAAATTATATATATCAATGCTGTAAATGTAAGACCACGTATCTAAGAATTAGAAAAGTGAATATTGATAAAATGAGATGTGGTAAATGTCGAAGTAAATTGAAATTAAAGAAGTATTTATGAATAAATTTAAATATGAACAATAAGATATTGTTCATATAACAAAGTCCTTTAAAAACCTACAATATTGTAGGTTTTTAAATTTTTTAATAAAAACTATTGACTTATGTTAAAAAAGTATGTATCATAGTTAACGTTGTATTAATGAATGACGTAAACATTAAAAAATAGTAAATTTCTTTAAAATAATATTTAAAAGTTATTGACTTTTTATTACAAATCATTTACAATAAACATTGTTCTCGATAATTAATAGATTATTGCGTTTTGCCAGCGGTCGTGGCGGAATGGCAGACGCGCTAGGTTGAGGGCCTAGTGGGAGAAATCCCGTGGAGGTTCAAGTCCTCTCGGCCGCACCAAATCAAAATTTAAATATTATATACTGCGGGTGTAGTTTAATGGCAAAACCTCAGCCT